>DGGS01000209.1 GCA_002392325.1 Bacteroidales bacterium UBA3868 | reverse complement strand
TTTACCCCTTTTACCAACTTCACCTATCATGCCTAACTCAATAAAACAACTTGCCGGACAGACTGTTATCTATGGTGCCACCAATATTCTCGGGCGCTTGCTCAACTATTTGCTGGTGCCACTGCATACCTACATCTTCGCCGATGCCGCACAGTATGGCGTGGTGGGCGAATTGTATGCTTGGACCAGTCTCTTTATCGTGATCCTCACATACGGAATGGAGACGGCGTTCTTCAATTTTTCCAGAAATGAGGAGATTAAAGACAAGGTTTATACCACTATTATTACCTCGCTGCTGTTCACCTCGACGCTGTTTATCGTGCTTTGCTCGGTGTTCAAAGGCAATATTGCGGAATGGCTGAGATATCCCAATCATCCGGAGTATGTGGTCTGGTTCTCCATTATCATTGGCGTGGATGCCCTGACTTCCATCTTTTTCGCCCAACTCCGCCACCAGAACCGGGCGTTCCGCTTCGCTGCGGTGAAAATCACCAATATCGTGGTGAATGTGCTGTTCAATCTTTTCTTCCTGCTGCTTTGTCCCTACCTGCTCAAGCAAAATCCAGACTCGTCGTTTATCCGTGCCATCTACAATCCGGAAATCGGAGTGGGGTACATCTTCATTGCCAATCTGATCGCTTCAGTGGTTACGCTGGCTATGCTGTTTCCGAGCATTCTTAAGCAGAAGTATGTGTTTGACTGGGCGTTGTGGAAGAAGATGTTCGCCTACGCTTTCCCGTTGCTGATATTCGGTCTGGCGGGCATCGTGAATGAAACCATGGACCGTGTGCTGTTGAAACGCTTCTCTGTCCAACCCGACCCGTTGGCATCTGTGGGCATCTATAGTGCTTGCTACAAAATATCCATCATGATGACCATCTTTGTTCAGGCCTTCAAATATGCCGCAGAGCCGTTCTTCTTCAGCAAGTCGAAAGACAAGGATGCGAAGGAGACTTATGCGGAGGTGATGACCGCGTTTGTGTTCGTCTGTTCCATCATTTTTGTAGGCATCATGCTTTATATCGATATCGTGCAATATTTTGTGGGACCGGCCTACCGCGTGGGCCTGCCCATTGTGCCTATCTTGCTGATGGCCAATCTTTTCCTCGGTATTTTCTATAACCTTTCCATCTGGTACAAACTTACCGGACAAACCAAATTCGGTGCATACATTGCTATTTTCGGTGCCATTATCACACTGGTGCTCAATATAGTGCTGATTCCGCGCTTCGACTATATGGGTTCCGCATGGGCGACATTTGCCTGCTATCTGTCCATGATGGTCGTGTCTTATCTGCTCGGGCAGAAATACTATCATGTGGATTACAACCTGAAGAAGATCCTTTTCTACATCTTGCTCGCCGTTGGCGTATATGGCTTGAGTGTGTTGGTTAACAATGGGTTACATATAGAAAAGGTGGGTGTTCGCCTGATCGTCAACTCCGTGTTGCTGGTGGCGTACCTGGGCGCTCTGTTCGTGATGAACAGGTCTTACTTGAAGGCACTGGTTCGCAGGGGATAGGACTATTTAACGCATCCTGCCAATTTAAAATACAGATCCGTGAAAATGAGGGCGGTGTTCCCGTTGCGGTTGATGTGATACAACGCCTTGTTGCACTCTTCCGTCATCTTGGTGATATGCACTAGGTTGAGGTTCTTGAACTTGGAAAGAATGCCGGATTCCTGATCGGTGACCTTGACTAAATTGGCGGATCCTGTGTTCTGCATCAGCAGGTTGCGGAGCATGCGCAGGATAAGTTCGACAAACGCCTTTTGCTTCTCGCGTCCCTGTTTCACAATCACCCCGAAGAGTGTTTGCACTTGGGCATAGTTGATTTCCTCTAACGGACGTTGGTGGACGAAGGCCATTATGCTGGTCATCATGGTGTCAAAAGTGTCAATCATTTCCCGCTGCTCGGCGTTGTCCTGATATATCTGAAGAGCTTTGTTGTAGTTGCCTTCCGAAATGACGGCAATGTCGTGGATGGTTTGGTCGTCTATGTCCGGTTCAGCGGCTTTCAGCGCATCCATTAGTTCTTCGTCTGTAAGACGCGGAATCTTCACCAGTTGCGTTCTGGAGAGGATGGTGCTCAAAATCTGGTCGGGTTTTTCGGAGATAAGGATGAACAGGGATTGGCCGTCGGGTTCCTCCAGGGTTTTCAGCAGTTTTGGCGCCGCGGAATGGTATAGGCGGTCAACCGCCCAAAGGATATACACTTTGTATCCGCCCATGTACGAGCGCATGCTGTTATGGTTGATGATGTTGGAGCAGTCGCGGATGTTGATGGATGGCTGTTTGTTCTCGCCTTCCAGCACATTGAGCCAGTCCTGCATGGTGATGTGGTAATTGTTTTTTATCACAAAATCCTTGAATTCCGGTGCCAGCAGAATGGAGTCGGAGTCTTTTTTGATGGTTTTGGTGTTGCAGTTCGGGAAATAGATGTGCAGGTCTGGGTGAGAAAGCTTGGAGAATTGCACGCAAGAAGGGCAGGTGCCGCAGGAGTCCGTGTCTGTCGGGTGCTCGCAGCAAAGGTATTGCGCCAGCGCCACCGCCAGCGCGAAAGCATGGTTGCCGGGCTGGGCCAGGAAAAACTGGGCGTGACTGATGCGATGCTCGTGCACTTGGTTCAACAGCTGCTCTTTCAATTTCGGGGATACAAGGACATCTTTAAACTGCATAATGTTGGATTTTAGGTTATTATGTTTTGATAGTTAGTGTCGGATATGCTTCAGCCAGTTCGGGTCGTTGGTGTTTTCGTAGGTGTCCAGACATTCAAAAATCTCATCTATAGTGTTGGCCACCATCAGCAGTTTTTTGTGGAACGGGCGCAGGAACCCTTCCTCGCTGAATCGTTCCAACTGGGCTACAAGGGGATCGTAAAATCCGTTTTGGTTGAACAGCACAATGGGTTTGGTGTGCATGCCGAGCTGGCTGTCGGTGAGTATTTCAAAGAGTTCGTCCATGGTGCCGTAGCCGCCGGGAAGCGCCACAAAAGCATCTGCCTCATACTCCAAAAGTTGCTTGCGCTCGCTCATGGTTTTCACATAAATCATCTTGGTGATGTTCTCGGCCAGCACATGGTTGCGGGTGAAGAAGTCGGGCGCCACGCCGATTACGGTGCCGCCGTGGTTCATGACCTCCTCCGCCGTGGCCCACATCAGTCCGATGCAGCCGCCACCATAGTAGAGCGTGAGATTCTTTTCCGCCAGCCGAATCCCGAATTCGCGGGCTTGCTGGGCATATACGGGGTTGTTACCTTCCGCTGAGCCGCAGAATAAGGCAATGTTTTTGTATTTCATACTACCTGTAGTTTGATCAATGCGTGATATAAGAGTGAAAGGATGATATAGCCCATGATGATGATGGGAAATGCGCCCCAACCGAAAATGGGTATCATGATGGCACCGAAAATGATTAGAATGTAACGGGCAATGTTCAGCCCCTTCCATTTGAAATCCTTGAATTTGAGGGAGAGCATCCAGATAGGGGAGACCAACAGGATGGAGAACAGGACCGTTAACACCCATACTACCCAAAAATTGTTCAAAAAGACGAGCCGTTCCGCCGCCAGGGGCAAGAATCCGAGAAACATGGCGTTGGCCGGTGTGGGTAACCCATAGAATGAGGTGCTTTGATTCTCATCCAGGTTGAAACGGGCAAGGCGGACCGCCGATAAGGCCGGCACCAGCAGGGCGATAAAAGGCAGAAACTCATAGAAAACACCCTGATGCAGTGGGGATATTCCTGCTGTGCAACGCACCAACCATGCGTAGATAATCATGCCCGGGGCTACACCAAACGAAACCACATCCGACAAAGAGTCCAGTTCTTTCCCGATGTCGGAACTGACCTTCAGCAATCGGGCGGCAAAACCGTCCAGAAAGTCGAACACGGCCGCGATGATGATGAAAATGGCTGCTGCCTCCAGATTGCCTTTCAGGGCTCCCATGATAGAGAGACACCCGCAAACCAGGTTCAGGCAGGTTAATGTGTTGGGAATATGCTTTTTCAAGGGTGCAATTTTTAATCTTTAATCTTCCATTATTTCAGTACCCAGTATTTCGGGTTGACGTTCTTGGCGAAGGACTCCGCCTCTTCCTCTGTGTCAAATATGCCGATGCAGACACGCAGGTTGGAAACACCGCTCTGCGTGACCAGTTTCGGTTCGTATTGGTCTAGATTGCGTTGCTTGATGTGGCGCACGGCGTCCTGCTCGCTGGGTAAACTGCCGGCAATCACATAGTAGTGGCCCTGCTCAAAGCGGATGACGGGATAGTTTCCGTTGGCTGTGTTTCGCACCACTTCGGGCGTGTAAACCTCCGGCTCGCTAACCGTGTCTTCTGCAACGGTCTCATCGTAGGCAATCGTGTCTTCAGCAACCGTTTCGGGTTCTTCCGTGACCACGGCTTCTTTCGGTGCGGTAATCTTTTCTTTCAGATTGTTGAAAACGGTTAGCAACTGCTGACGGAACAGGTAACCCAACACTCCTAAAGCGATGAGGATGAGAAGGACAAACAACCACCACAGACTGCGATGCTTCTTCTTTTCTTCAGTCGGAATATTGCCATCACCATTATCCCCATCAGTGTCAGTATTCTCATGAACCACCTTCACATCTTGTACCTCTTGCACCACATGCGCCTCCTGTATTTCTTCTTCCGTATTCACATTCTCTTCAGCTTCCCTCAA
>DGGS01000151.1:1496-4188 GCA_002392325.1 Bacteroidales bacterium UBA3868 | reverse complement strand
GGCGATTTTCTCCAACTGGACCTTGCCCGCCGCTACCCCGATAACTTTGTGGTTGTAGGCAATTTCCCATACAACATCTCCTCCCAAATCCTCTTTAAGGTTCTGGACCATAAAGACCAAGCCGTTGAGGTAGTTGGCATGTTCCAAAAAGAGGTGGCGGAACGGGTAACCGCCAAGGCGGGAAACAAGCAATATGGCATTCTAAGTGTTTTGCTGGGAGCGTTTTACAATACCGAATATCTGTTTACGGTCGAACCCTACGAGTTCAATCCGCCGCCACAAGTGAAGTCGGCGGTAGTGCGGCTCACCCGCAATTTCGACAAGAAACTGCATTGTGATGAATCCAAATTTAAACTTGTGGTCAAAACCGCTTTCAATTACCGTCGTAAGACTTTGCGCAACGCCCTGCAATCGTTGAACTTCCCGCCCGAACTCGTCTCCACGGATCCTCTTTTCACCAAACGCGCCGAACAACTGGATGTGCAAGACTACGAAAAACTCGCTAACCTCCTCTAAACACACAATTCTTTAAAATTGTTTTGTATCTTTGCCCTGTAAAAAATAAAATTATGAGAAAGTTAATGTATATCAGCATTTTATTATGCATTATGGCCAGCTGCCAATCTCAAAAGAAATTGGTTTCGGTCAATAAGGAAACCAACGAAGTGGAACTCAAAGTGGGCCAGTCCTGTGAGATTGAATTCCGCACCAACGCATCCACAGGTTTCTGGTGGCAGCTTGCCAACTCCGACCAGATTACCGTAGTGGACTCTGTGGCAAAGCGTTACGAAAGCGATGCGCCCAAGGGCATGGTGGGTGCCTCCTCCGATTTGTTCTGGAAATTCACCGCCAAGGAAAAAGGCGAGCAAACCCTCAAGTTCGTCTATGCCCGCCAAAACATCAACGAGCCCATCCGCACCCGTGATGTAAAGGTGACCGTGAAATAATGGCGGCCACCCGTATTTTCGTGGCCATCCCGGCCATGGATGAACTGCAGGAACTGCCGCTTACCCTGCAAGACCTGTCTATTCAGGATGTTCAGTTTCCCGTTGAGGTTTATGTTTGCGTAAACCAACCTGACAATTTCTGGCAACTGCCTGAAAAACACGATATTTGTTCCCACAACCAAGCCCTATTGTCTTTTTTGAATAACATTCAGGGTCTGTCGATGCATATTCTGGATTACGCCTCTCCCGGAAAGGGCTGGAAAGGCAAGAACTTCGGTGTTGGATGGGCTCGTAAAGTATTGTTTGACACCATCTTAAAAACCGCCCAATCCGATGATATCCTCATCAGTCTGGATGCGGACACGCGCATTCATCCTGGTTATTTGCGGTCCATTGCGGAGAATTTTGCGGAGAATCCGGAATTTCCCGCCATTGCGGTGCCCTATTACCATCCGCTCACGGGCGACGAGGCGCGCGACAGGGCCATTTTGCGCTACGAGTTCTACATGCGCAACTACGCCATAAACCTGCTGCGGATTGGCAGTCCGTACGGATTTACCGCCATTGGATCGGCGATGGCCATGCGCGCGGGGGCGTTGCGCAAAATCGGCGGCATCACACCCTTGAAAAGTGGGGAGGATTTCTATCTGATGCAGAAATTCCGCAAAATGACGGCTATTGGTTTATACAATACGGAGTGCGTTTATCCCGCCGCGCGCTATTCCTCCCGCGTGGACTTCGGCACCGGTCCCGCCATGCTGAAAGGAAGCCAAGGGGTTTGGGACAGTTACCCCATCTTTCATTACACTCTCTTTGAACCCATAGAAAACACCTATCGCATTTTAAACCAATTGTTTACTCAGGATTATCACACCCCATTTTTGGATTTTCTGCAATCCAACGCCAAAACCGAAATCTCGCTTTGGGATTCCATCCGGCAAAATGTGAAAGACCTGCCACACTTTATCCAAGCGTTTCACGAGAAGGCAGACGGGCTCCGAATCCTGCAGTTTTTGCGGACACAACAACGGCAACATGAGATTTTAAGCGATGAAAACGCCCTTTTCCAGAATATCATGCACTGGCTTCCGGACGAAACGCCCGCTTGGATGACTTCAAATTTTTTGTTTAAAGATTTGTCTGTCAAACAATTAGATGATGTGCGAAATATACTTTTCCAATACGAATCCCAACTAAGAAAAAAGGTTGGCAATTCAAAATAATATTCTTATTTTTGCAATCTGAAAATTCAAGCAATACAAACGTAAAATCTTATAAAATAAAAACTTATGGAAAAAATTAAAATTGGTATCAATGGTTTTGGTAGAATCGGAAGATTAGTTTTCAGAGCTACTACAGAAAGAGACGATGTTCAAGTTGTGGCCATCAACGACCTTTTGGATGTGGATTACATGGCATACATGCTGCGTTATGACACCACGCACGGCAAGTTCAACGGTACTGTTGAGGTTAAAGACGGTATGCTGGTGGTAAACGGCAACAAGATTCGCGTCACCGCTGAAAAAGAACCCGCCAATTTGAAATGGGATGAGGCAGGTGCTGACTATGTGGTGGAATCCACTGGTCTGTTTTTGACTGAAGAACTCGCTTCCGCACACTTGAAAGCCGGTGCCAAGAGAGTGGTTATGTCCGCTCCTTCCAAAGACGACACCCCGATGTTCGTTATGGGTGTGAACAACAAGGAATATGCCGGACAGCCCATCGTTTCCAACGCTTCCTGCACC
>DGGS01000151.1:0-1442 GCA_002392325.1 Bacteroidales bacterium UBA3868 | reverse complement strand
TCCTGCACCACCAACTGTCTGGCTCCGTTGGCAAAGGTTATCAATGACAACTTCGGTTTGGAAGAGGGTCTTATGACTACTGTACACGCCGCTACCGCAACTCAAAAAACAGTTGACGGACCTTCCAAGAAAGATTGGCGCGGCGGTCGTTCCATCTTGGGCAACATCATCCCTTCCTCCACAGGTGCCGCTAAGGCCGTGGGTCGCGTGATTCCTGAACTGAAAGGCAAACTTACCGGTATGTCTTTCCGCGTTCCTACCGTTGATGTTTCCGTTGTGGACTTGACCTGCAAAATCCGCAAGGCCGCCACTTACGACGAAATCAAAGCCGCTGTGAAGAAAGCTTCTGAAAATGAACTCAAGGGCATCCTCGGATACACCGAAGAAGCTGTTGTTTCCACCGATTTCCTCGGCGAGAAGAGAACCTCCATTTTCGACGCTACCGCCGGTATCATGCTCAACGAGCACTTTGTGAAACTGGTTTCCTGGTATGACAACGAGATTGGTTACTCCAACAAAGTCGTTGACCTCATCTGCAGCATGAACGAAACAGTGAAACTGTAATCAAATTTCCTTTTTCAATCTTTTAATTCTTTAAGAATGAAAAAAGTATTGTCGTTATTGGCCATTGCACTGTTGGTGTGCGCCACGCTTTCCGTTTCCGCCCAAGAAAATCAGGAAAAGAAGATCTCGTATAACATGATCAATGAGTACGGTTTTTACCTGGGTGGCGGTACTCAGCAAACCAATGTCGGATTTGAAGGCGTGCTCGTGAACAGCATCCTCTTCAACCGCACACAGGATCTGCTTGGTATTGGTTTGGGCTACTCCGTAGATATTTGTGCCGGTCATGGCGTTCCTATGTTCTTGAACTACCGCCACTATTTCGATCGCGGCAAGTCTGTGAAACCCCTTGTCAACATCGCAGCCGGCGCCACGTTCATCTTCAGCGGAAACTTTGACTACTACGATGATCGTTATGACGGACATTATTATCAAGGGACTATCTACGATTATCCTGAAGCGGACAAATACAAAACCGGTTTCGGACTTTATGCCACTATTGCTTCCGGTTTCCGATTCAAAGCCCTCTCTTTTGCAGCCGGCTTTTATTTGAGAAGCAATCCCATCAATCACTATGTGCTTGATGGCACCGGTCACTATCAACTTGAGCGTTCAAAGGCCTTTAACGGAGGTATTCAGGTTAAACTTGGATACACATTCTAATTCAAGTTTTCCCTATAGACAAAAAAAGAACGGTCAAATGACCGTTCTTTTTTTTAGGTAATGATATAGAAGTTGACCCAATGTTGGTTTCTGTTATATGAATTAATTTACCATAGCCAAATTTTATATTTTTGTATTTTGTTTGTTGCGTGGGAATGCGCATTATTTCTATTGTCCGCACCGCTGTGCGGACACCTTAAAACTCCCCTTCTTTT
>DGGS01000173.1:354-28377 GCA_002392325.1 Bacteroidales bacterium UBA3868 | reverse complement strand
CCGATAACCTTCTGCCTGTCAAAATCCAGCCCGTGGAAGGATTTCCCGTGCACCTGAAGCCAGAAAACGATTTCCGCCAAATTGCCCGCCTTGCGGTTCTTGCGTGCATAGCCCTGCAGTTCTTTGTTCACGGGTAGGTTGTGGACAGGACGGTCTTTGATTCTGATGCCGTTGATGATGGTCATTTGTTTACAAGGTATTATGTTTTTCATGTTACTACCCCGGCCTACGGCCACCTGTTGAGGCTACGCCTCCTTTTCCTCTTTACTCGGCATTGTCAAAGATGCTTTGACTATGCACTCGTTCATTCGTCAAATCTTAAAAAGAAGGGGAGTTTAAGGGCGTCCGCACTGTTGTGCGGACAATAAAAATGATACGAATTTCCGCACAACAAACAGAATGCAAAAATATAAAATTTGGCTATGATAAATGTTAATTCACATAATAGAAACCAATATTGGGTCAACTGCTATATCATTGCCAAACTTATTTTTTCACCATCTTCCAATAATGATGATTGAACGCCACCACATTGCGGTCGGTGACCACAAAACCCAGACTACTGTATAACCGCTGGCCTTTAAAATTTTCGGGGTCCACCAGAAGGGTGATTCTCAATTCAGGGTGGTTTTGTTCCGCCCAAGCAATGCGCGTGCGCATCAACTCCCGGCCAATGCCAAGGCGGCGATATTGCGGCAACACTGCCAAGGTGTCCAGATAAAACTCACCGGCACCCGCTTCGTCGGGCATAGCGTCCAAATCCAGTTCTCGGAAGGCAGGCAACTCACAGAAGGTATTATTGCGCAGCTGATGATACTGCTCACCCGGATAAGAAATCAGCGCACCCGCCACAACACCATCCACTTCGGCCACCAACGCATGACGATAACTGTATAGCGTGTCCTCCCGCGCAGCCAACGGCGTCAACCCATTGGCAATCTGGGTGTTCAGATCCGTTTCTTGTTCAAAAATCTCAAACCCGATGCCCTCGCACACGCAACGCGCGAGGAATGCGGCCTCCTTCTCACAAGCAGGACGGATGGTGAATGTTTTCTGGCTGTGATTCTCCATGCCAATATGCACCCCTTGGGTTTTCAAACTTATTTCTTTCTAAAATAGATTTCCATCGGCACTCCGGAATAGTCCCAATGCTTGCGAATCTGATTCTCCAGAAAACGCTTGTAGGGATCCGTGACATACTGCGGCAGGTTGCAGAAAAACGCAAAACTGGGGTACGCCACAGGCAACTGCGTCACATATTTGATACGGATGACCTTGTCCTTGTTGATGGGCGGCGGGGTGTTCTGGATAATCGGCAACATCACATCGTTCAACTCAGAAGTGGAAACCTTGCGCGTGCGGTTTTTATACACCTCTATAGCCGTTTCCAAAACCTTGTAAATGCGCTGTTTTTCCATCACAGAAGTGAAAATGATGGGCACATCATTGAACGGGGCAATGCGTTTTTTGATCAAGTCCTCATACTCTTTATGGGTATGGGTATCTTTTTCTATCAAATCCCATTTGTTCATCACCACCACCACGCCTTTGTGGTTACGGGCAGCGAGACCGAAAATGTTAAGATCTTGTTGGTCAAATCCTTGCGAAGCGTCAGCCATGACGATACACACATCAGCGTTCTCAATGGAACGCACGGCGCGCATCACAGAATAGAACTCTAAATCCTCTTCCACTTTGCTCTTTTTGCGCAAACCGGCTGTGTCAATGAGATAAAAGTCGAAACCGAAGTTGCGATAGCGTGTGAAAATGGTGTCGCGGGTGGTGCCGGCCAAAGGCGTGACAATATGACGGTCTTCACCCAAGAATGCATTGATAATGGAGGACTTGCCCACATTGGGCTTGCCCACGATAGCAATGCGCGGCAGGTCGTCCGGGGCATGTTCAATGTCCTTGGAGAAATGTTTCACCACTTCATCCAACAACTCGCCGGTTCCACCTCCTGAAACAGCAGAGATGGGGAACACCTGTTCCACACCCAAGGCATAGAATTCGGCATAGTCGAAGAAATTGCTCGGACTGTCTATCTTATTCACGGCCAGATAATAAGGTTTCTTAGAACGGCGCAATATCTGGGCCACCTCCTCATCCAATGGCGTCAAACCCTCACGACCATCCACCATAAAAACAATCACATCCGATTCTTCAATGGCCAACTGTGCCTGCTTGCGGATTTCGGACTCGAAAATATCATCGGATCCCACCACATAACCACCGGTATCGATGACGGAAAACTCATAACCGTTCCAGTCCGACTTGCCGTAATGACGGTCGCGGGTAACGCCGGCCACAGAATCCACAATGGCCTCGCGGGCTTTGATAAGCCGGTTAAACAAGGTTGATTTGCCCACATTGGGCCTGCCGATAAGGGATAATATATTGGACATTGGAAATTGGGTGTTTGGTGTTGGATATTGGGATTTGGTGTTAAGAGAGTAAGAAACTATGAACGATGACTATGAACTTCGGCTATTCGTCTTACGTCTTACGTCTTACGTCTCAAGTCTCAGGTCTCAAGTCTTTTTCTTTCCCTCTTTTAACTTTACAAACCTCTATTCCTATTATAGAATGTTGGCAAGCTGTTCCTTCAGTTTCTCCAGTTCGTCTTTCATGCGGACCACAATTTGCTGGATATTGAAGTCATTGCTTTTGGAACCGAGGGTGTTGATTTCGCGGCCGCACTCCTGAACGATGAATCCCAGTTTCTTGCCATTGGCCTGAGGTTCTGCCATAGTCTCAAGGAAATAGTCACAGTGTTTGCGCAGGCGCACTTTTTCTTCCGTAATATCAAGTTTCTCAATGTAGAAGAAAATCTCCTGTTCCATGCGGTTGGGATCGAACTGCACTTTCGGACTGAGTTCAGCAATGCCTTTCTCGAACTTGGCTCGGAGGGTGGCGATACGATTCTCCTCAAAAGGTGTAACTTCGTCAATCATATCGCGGATGAGGCAAATGCGTTTCTCAAAATCCTTGGCCAGCACAGCACCTTCAGCGAGGCGGAAGTCGTTCACCTTGTCGCAGGTTTCCTGGATAGCGTTTTTTACGGCATACCATAGTTCATCAGAAAGATCTTCTTGCGGCGTGGAAATCACGTCCGGCATACGGAGCACTTGCAGGAAAATGTCACTCTCTACTGGATTTCCCAACTCCTTGGAAAGCACATTAAGTGTTTCGTAGTAGGATTTGGCAAGTTCGGGGTTAATGGAAACCGTGGATGCCGCATTCTTTTCGATGGAAAGGGTGAAGTCGATTTTGCCTCTTTCCAGTTCGTGGGAGATGAGCGCCCGGATCTCGTTCTCGTTGTTGCGGAACAGCGGCGCGATGCGCGTGTTAAGGTCGAGTTGTTTGCTGTTGAGCGTGCGGATCTCGATGGTGATGGATTTGCCGGTGACCTCGATGGCGGTGCGCCCGAAGCCGGTCATGGATTTTATCATAGTATCAGTTTTTTGCGCCGCAAAAATACAAAAAAAAGGCAGGCCAAAAGCCTGCCTTATATACAGAATAGTGGTTAGCAAAGACTAATTTGCCCTTTTACCAGCGGCGTAGTTGATTTTAAGCGCGTTGTTCTTACGAAGTTCTTGCTTAATGGTGTTCACGTAACGCATCTGAACATCCTTGTCCACTTTCAAGGAGAAGGTCAGTTTGTCGCGGTCTTGTGCGTCGCGGGACTCTTTCTCAGTTCCGATAAAGTCGCGCACATCAGACACAAGCTCTTCTGCCTTGATGGTCTGGTCGTTCAATTGCACGGAAACCTCGCCGGGGGGGAGGGTGTTCTCGTTCTTGCTGATAGGTGCGCCCACATAGATGTTGGCCACGAGTGATTTCTTCTCAAGCTTCTGGATTTCAGTTGCTTGAGGCGGAGTGAAATGCACTTTCAGTGAGGCCTCACGCATGGTGGTGATCACCATAAAGAAGAACAAAAACATAAAGATAATATCAGACATGGAGCCCATATTGAGTTCCGGCGTCTCTTTTTTTCCGTTCTTTTTAAATCTTGACATAATCTTTCAAATTTTAAGGATTATTGTGCGCCGCCCTTGCTCCAGTCCATAGGCGGAGCCTCAGAAATGCTCATCGGAATAGCGGCGGTAACGGCTCTTTGCGCGGCGGAATCGAGTGCGTCATACTTCTTTCCGAAATATTGGAGGGAAGTCTCGTCACGCAATTCGTTCACGGCGCGCTGAAGTTCGTTCTGCACCTGCACATACATATTGTAGCTGGTGCCCTGGTCGTTGGTCAGGGACACAACGCCCTTGGACACGGCAAAATCACCGATACCTTCAATGGGTTTGTTCACCTTTTCCGGAAGAGAAGGGTCGTTAGTGGGGTTTGAGAAAAACTCCTTGGCCTTATCTTTCAATTCCGAAACCGGCATCACTTCACCATTGACGGAGATCTGGTCGAGATAGTTCACCAATACGTTCAAAACGTTACGCTTGTTGATATCGGCCTTCACTTCCTCGGTGTCGTCCGCCTTTGGAGGCGGTAACTTACGAGGAATACCTTGTTCGGTATTGATGGAGGATGTCAACAAGAAGAAGGTCAACAGCAGGAAGGAAATATCTGCCGAAGCACCTGTGTTTAATCCCGGTGTTTTTCTTGTACTCATGTTATCTTCTATTTTTAACAGCGCTCATAATGCCTGTGACGAGGATGGCCAGGAGAGCACCCAACAAACAAACATATACTGTGAAACAAGCTGCGTTCACCATCTTGAAACCGTTGACTGACAAGCCCATCTTGATAGCGGAAGGACTCAGCACGGGAGAACCGATGACATAGCCGATGAATACGACGAGGGCGAACAGAGCCAGCACAATGAGAATCTTATAGGAAGACTTGAACTCTTTGAACATCTTCACCAATGCGAAATAGAGCAACAGGAAGAGAGTGAGTCCGCCGAGGCAGTAACCTATGATCATAAACAGTGTCTGCAGTTTGGAGCTGGATTTGAAGCTCTTAAGATCTTTCTGCATGTCTTCCAAATCGGCGGCTTTCTTGTTAGCGGAAGCGGTGGCATTGATCATGTCGGCTCTGGAAACAAGGGAGTTGGCGGCCTTCATGTAGTTGCAACCCTCCAAATAACTTTGTTTCAGGGAAGCATACTCACTTTCGATTTTGCGGAGATAACCTTCCAAATCTTTGAAAGTGTTCACCTTATTGAAACCGTCAATGTATTCCTGTTTTTTGTCGCATTTGGCGAAGAGGCCTTCTGCGCGGGTCGGGAAGTCAGCTTTGTATTGTTCGAAATTGTTCTCATCCAAGTTTTTCAAATCCTGGAGATATGTATAAAGAATATCTTTTTGGAGTTGGACACCTTTCAAAGAGTCATTCAGATTTTTCATGTCGGCTTGGTACTTTGTGACCAAGTCGGGAAGGGATTCGGGGGTTGCAGAGGAAAGGTCGGCCATCATCGCAGGATTTTCGGCCTGGACCAAACGAGCTTGAGAGAATGCATCCTTCTTGTCATCATCAAATGTGAAAGCGAAGGCAAGAGCCAGGATACAATCCAAGATCGCGACTGCAAATATTATGATTTTAATGATTTTATCCTTCATTATAATATAGTATTTATAATAAATAACGAGGTTGTTTTAGAAAATGGATTATTTGTTCTTCACCAAAATATCCATAAAGGAGATGGTGGCATCTTCCATATCGTTCACAATGCTGTCAACTTTGGTAAGCAGATAGTTGTAGAACACTTGGAGGATCATGGCGGTGATCAAACCGAACACGGTGGTCAACAAGGCCACTTTCATACCGCCAGCCACGATGGTCGGGGAGATATCACCGGCGCGCTCGATGTCATCGAATGCTTGCACCATACCAATCACAGTACCCAAGAATCCCAAGGAAGGAGCGATGGCGATGAACAAGCTGATCCAGGTAAGGTTGGTTTCGAGTTTGGCCATTTGAACGCCACCGTAGGAAACCACAGATTTTTCAACAGACTCAAGACCTTCGTCATAACGGTCGAGACCTTGATAGAACACAGCGGCGAGAGGGCCTTTGGTGTCGCGGCAGATATCTTTTGCCTTCTCAACACCACCATTCTTGAGAGCATCCTCAATCTTGGTTAAGAGTTTCTTGGAATTCACCGTTGAGAGGTTGAGATAGAATATACGCTCAATCACGAAGGCAAGACCTAAAATCAAACAGATGAGCACCGGGGTCATCCACACGGCACCACCCTGGATGAATTTCTCTTTCAAAGTGTAATGCAAGCCATGGTTCACAGCATCATCAGGATCTTCTGACAATTCTGCCTGTGCGGCTGCGGGAGCAGCAGCAGAGTCAGCAACTTGTTCTGTCGTCGCTTTGTCTGTTTTTTGATCATTTGCGGCAAATGACACGTTTGCAATACCGAAGGTTAAGAAACCTAAGACGGCAAGTAATGAGACTACTTTTTTCATAATACTTTTTAGTTTAAATTTTTAATGATTAATATAACACTTGATATCTAATTGATTTTCAAAAAATTTCTTTTAAACTTTGTGGCCTCCTCCAAATCTAACCCTTGCTTTTAATCCAATAATTATGAATGGTAAAACGCCCTCCCGACACATGAAAAAACACCACATTATTTCAAGGGCGTAAAAGTACATTTTTTTTTAAGATGTTTTATAAAAAAATACCATATTTTTTCCCCATGTGATTTTTTTGTTTTTTTAAGAATTTCTATATTAAAAATTTTTTATTTTTGCGAGCTTTAAGAAAAGTTCGAATTTTAAACCTTAATTAATAACTTAAATTTTCAAAAAAATGAAAAAGACATTTTTAGCATTAGCAGTTGCTGCAGTTGCTGCAGTTTGTTTCACCGCTTGTCCTGGTCCTCAAGAGAAGACTACGGCTGATTATCTTTCCGCTCCGAAGAACGGTTGGGTATTGGAATCCGCTCTTTGCTCACCCGCTTATGAAATGCTGAGTGGCGAACTCATTGGCGACCTCGTGAACGGTTATCTGTATGATTTCGAGAAAGACGACATCATCGCCTTCACCGCTGACGGCGTTCAGACCGTTAAGCCCGGTAACCTTCTTCCTGCTGAAGACCAAAATGGTTACACTCAAGATGTTGCTTACCTCTGGAGAATTGATGAACAAAACGATGGTTGGATCTTCATGCAAGTTCCTTTCTTCTATGATGAAGTTCAGGAATATGTTCACATCCTTACTTTGGATGAGAACCAATTCAAATTCCTCTGCACATTCAATGATGATGAGCAAGGTGCTAAGGGTACTTACACCCTCACTATGAACTATGTTCCTGCTAAATAATTTTAAACCCATAAATTCTTATTAAAATGAAAAAAGTATTTTTAGTTTTATTGTGCGCAGGCCTCTTCGTTGCTTGCAACAACAAGAACAAACAAGAAGAACAAGTTGTTGACACTGTTGCAGTTGAAGCAGTAGAAGAAGCTCCCGTTGAGGAAGCTGTTGTCGCTGAACAACCCGCTCAAGAGCAAGCCGCTCCCGCTAAACAAACCACTACAAAACCGAAACAAACGGTTAAGGAGCACGCTCAGAGCGCAGCTGAGAATGTAGCTAACACTGCTATCGATCAAGCTGAAAAACAAGCTACCCAACAAGTTGTTAACACTGGTAAGAAAAGAAGATAATCTTATCTCACCAATATAAAAAAGGGCAACCTCATCGGTTGCCCTTTTTTTTGTATCTTTGCAGTCCAAACCACAAATCAGTTATTAATCTTTAAATAAACATTTTATAATGAAAAACACACCCATCTCATCTGAAATTGTTGACAAAATTGTGACCAATAGCGGCATTTCATCCGTAGGAAAAGCTTCTATCCGAGAGGTAAAACGACTGATTAACGAGATTGAACAAGCATCTGGACAAGAGTTTGTACGCATGGAGATGGGCATACCCGGGCTACCCCCCTGCCATGTCGGCGTGGAAGCCCAGATTGAAGCCCTTAAAAAAGGCGTTGCCGCCATTTATCCCGACATTGAGGGTATTCCAGCCCTTAAAGAGGAAGCCGCACGCTTCGTGAAAAACTTCATCGACCTGAATGTAAAACCCGAGAACTGCATTCCCACCGTGGGCTCCATGATGGGCGGCATGGCCGGCTTCATGACCTTCGTGCGCTGCCGCAAAGAACGCGACACCACCCTCTTCATCGACCCCGGCTTCCCGGTGCAGAAACAACAACACCGCGTGATGGGACTCAAATATGAAACTTTCGATGTGTATGAGCACCGCGGCCAGAAACTGCGCGCCAAACTGGAAAGTTACCTCGAGAAAGGCAACATCCACACCATCATGTATTCCAACCCGAACAACCCGTCATGGATCTGCTTCACCGAAGAGGAACTGCAAATTATCGGCGAAATGGCCAATAAATATGATGTGTTCGTGTTCGAAGACCTCGCTTATTTCGGCATGGATTTCCGTCAGGACATCTCCAAACCTGGTGTGCCGCCCTACCAGCCAAGCGTAGGCAAATACACCGACAACTACGCGCTGCTGATCTCCGGTTCCAAGGCATTCAGCTATGCTGGCGAGCGTATCGCCCTGATGATTATGTCCGACAAATTATACAACCGCGAGTTCGATGATTTGGAACCCTACTTCAAGATGAAGAAACTGGGTCGTGCCATCATTTACGGCACCGTCTATGCCATCAGCTCTGGTGTAGCACATTCCGCACAATATGCCATGGCTGCCATCCTCAAAGCCTGCAACGACGGCACCTATAACTACATTGACGATGTGAAAGAATATGGCGAGAAAGCCGCTATCATGAAGAAACTCTTCACCGACAACGGTTTCGTTATCGTCTATGACAAAGATGGCGACAAGGATCTGGCTGACGGATTCTACTTCACAGTGGCCTACCCGGGCATGAGCAGCGATGAACTGCTGCACGAATTCCTGTACTACGGCATCAGCGCCATCTCATTGGTGACTTGCGGCAGCGAACGCACCGAAGGTCTGCGCGCTTGCGTCTCCCTGACCCCGCGCCGCCAGTTCCCCATGCTGGAAGAACGCTTGAAACTGTTCCACGAAAACCATAAATAGCGTTTTAAGTTGAGCGTGTAGAGTTTAGAAATGATGAATTTTTAAACTTTGAAATTTGAATTATGAATTCGTACGATTCCCTTCCATCCCCCTGCTACATCATGTCCGAGGCCTCTCTTGAAGCCAATTTGCAACTGCTGAACCTGGTGCAGCAGGAGGCTGGGGTTTCCATTATCTGCGCGCTCAAAGGCATGTCTTTTTGGCACTCCTTCCCACTGATAAAACACTATCTGGCGGGCGCTACCGCCTCCTCGCTAAACGAGGCACGGCTCATTTCCGAAGAGATGTGCTGCGATGCGCACACCTACGCGCCCATATATCTGGAAAATGAATTTCCACAACTGCTCATCTATAGCAGCCACTTGACATTCAACTCGTTAAGTCAGTGGGACAAATACAAGGACACGGCACTCAATTGTCCCAAAAAGGTAAGTTTCGGTTTGCGGGTGAATCCCGAATATTCTGAAATTGAAACCGACCTTTACAATCCCGCTCTGCCGGGCTCACGCTTGGGCATCTTGGCCGAAGACATGCCCGAAAATCTGCCCGAAGGCATTGAGGGACTGCATTTTCATGTGCTTTGTGAAAACGACAGCTATGCGCTGGAGCATTGCTTGGAAGCCTTTGAACAGCGTTTCGCCAAATACATCCGCCAATGCAAATGGGTGAACTTCGGCGGCGGACACCATATCACCCGCGCGGATTACAACATCCCGCACCTGATCCAACTGCTGAAGGACTTCCGGAACCGCTACCCGAATCTGGAGGATGTGATTCTGGAGCCGGGCGAGGCCGTGGGCTGGCAAACCGGCGTGCTCACTTCGACTGTGGAAGACATCGTGGTAAACAAGGGCATCAAAATTGCCATGCTCAATGTTTCCTTTGCGTGCCACATGCCCGATTGTCTGGAAATGCCCTATAAACCGACCGTTTTAGGGGCACACGAACCCACCGAAAACGACAAATTCGTCTATCGCCTTGGTGGTTGTTCCTGTCTGGCCGGCGATTACATCGGCATGGGAGATTTCGCCTTCAATGAACCTCTTGAGGTGGGTGACCGTATTGTTTTTGACGACATGATTCACTACACCATGGTGAAAACTACCTTTTTCAACGGCGTTGCACATCCAGCCATTGGCATGATTCACAAGGACGGAGAGTTTGAACTGTTCTCTGAACCAGGTGATTACGAATCCTACAAAGCAAAATTGGGTTGATGGAATACACATTTAAACAACGGGAACGGGAGGGAAAGACCGAAGTTTTCGATCCCATCCGTAAAAAATGGCTGGTGATGACCCCGGAGGAACGGGTGCGCCAGCAGCTCATCCTGTTTTTGCTGAATGTGAAAAGAATTCCCGCTTCGCACCTTTCCGTGGAACGGGCCATCACCGTGAACGGTCTTACAAAGCGTTATGATTTGGTGGTTTTCGGTCAGGATATGAAACCGCACATGGTCATTGAATGCAAAGCACCGCATGTGGAACTCACCCAAGAGGTTATTGCGCAGGCGGGACGTTATAACAAAACACTGCGCGCTCCCATTCTTGGCGTAACCAACGGAAGCGCGCATTTTTTCTTCACCATCGATTTTGAAACGGAAGAAATCCGACCGCTTACAGATCTTTAGTCTCTGAAAAACTGTCGGACACGGTTGAACACACTGCGTTCATTTTTTCCTGGCTTGGGCACAAAATTGTCGTGTGTGCTCAATTTCTCAATGATTTCTTTCTCTTCTTTGGTCAAACTCTTTGGTGTCCAAACATTTACATTCACAATCAAGTCGCCCACATTACGGGAGTGCAATTCGGGCAATCCCTTGCCTTGCAAACGAAGCACTTGACCGCCTTGCGTACCGGCGGCGATTTTGATTTTCGCCTTGCCGTTCAGCGTCGGAATCTCTACAGAAGAGCCAAGGGCAGCTTGCGGGAAACTGATGTAATAATTGAGATACAGATTGTTGCCGTCACGCTCAAACACATCATGATCAGCTACTTCTATAGCCACTATCAAATCACCGTTCACTCCGCCATTGGCAGCAGCATGGCCTTTTCCACGCACAGTAAGCTGCATTCCGTTATCCACACCGGCAGGGATGGTGAGTTTGATCACCTCTTCGCCTTGCACGATGCCATTGCCATGGCAGTGCGGACAAGGGTCTTTAATGATCTCGCCGGATCCGTTGCACTGCGGACAGACAGAGGCCTGTTGGATAATGCCAAACATACTGCGCTGCTGGCGTACCACTTGACCGCGACCTTTACAAGTAGGACAGGTCTGTTTGCTATGCTCATCCTTTGCACCGGTGCCGTGGCAGTGCTCACAAGCCACATATTTATTGATTTTAACTTTCTTCTCGGTCGGGTTGGCAACCTCCTCCAAGGTGAGTTTTACCTTGATCCGGATATTACCGCCCTTGCGCACGCGTTGGGCACTTCCACCTCCCATGCCTCCAAAGAGGTCTCCGAACCCAAAACCTCCACCAGCGGCACCACCGAACACATCCGCAAAGTGCGAGAAAATGTCGCTGATATCAAAACCGGAGAAATCGGACGCGGCTCCTCCCATGCCAGCATGACCGTACTGATCATAGCGTGATTTTTTGTCCGGATTGCTTAGCACATCGTATGCTTCCGACGCCTCTTTGAACTTCTCTTCCGCATCTTTCTTCTCCGCATCAGTTCCGTTCACCCAGCGGTCAGGATGGTATTTCATGGCACACTTCCGGTATGCCTTTTTTATATCTTCAGCACTGGCGCCTTTTTCTACGCCCAGCACTTCGTAATAATCTCGTTTTTCTGCCATAAATAATAGTTTTTAGGTAATGACTGTCCTAAACTGCCATTACAAAATGGTCATAAGGAGGGTTATTGGCCGACAACGACTTTGGAATATCGGATGACTTTGTCTTTGATTTTGTAACCCTTCTCGGTAACATCAATCACTTTACCCTTGTCTTCTTCCTTCTCTACCGGAAAATGGGTGACCGCCTCATGAAAATCCGTGTTGAACTCTTCGCCTTTGGCGGCTATCTCTTCCACATCAAACCGTTTCAGCAATTGAAGCATCTTGTTGTAAATCAGGTTAAAACCTTCTTTTATCGCATTGATATCCTCCACCTTCTCATTGGCGGAAATGGCCCTTTCAAAATCATCTATGATGGGTAAAAGATTCACAAATACCTTTTCGGATGCGGTGGAAATCAAATCCAGTTTCTCTTTGCTGACACGCTTTTTATAATTGTCAAACTCAGAATACAGACGCAGGAAACGGTCATTCAACTCTGCCTTTTCCGCTTTCGCTTTTTCCAACTGGTCGGTAAGTTCCTGAATTTTAGCTTTATCCTTATTGTTCTTCTTTGAAAATATGCCACCTTTCTTCGCATTGTCAGTTTCCTCCGACAAATTGTCAGTTTGAGGATTGACCTCTTCCTGCACTTCTTTGTTCACTTCAGGGGTTTGTTCTTGTTCAATATTTTCTTTTTCGTCCATAAAACACTTATTTATAATTATTTAACAATCCACGCAAGTACAGCGGTCGCACATTCCGCACAACCGCCAAATACTTTGCTTGCAAATAATTTGCCAAAAATAATTATGAGTTAAATATTTTTTATAGTTTTGCGAAATCAAAACACGTATCATCAAAAAATCAAATATGAAAAGAATTATATGCCTTTTAGTCGCAACCATCGTTTCCATTACCGCTTCCGGCCAATGGGTGAGTCCGGGCAACGGCACGAATTATAATTTGTCCTCATTATGCGTAGCTGCATATGGGGCAGTCAGCATTTCGCAAAACGGTTATTATCAAATTCATCAGGACATCACCATTTCCGCCAACGATATCTTATTTTTGGAAGGCAATGCTACTGGTATTCAGATTGATGATGGTATTACCATAACCATCAACGGTGCCATCATGACCGAACCCCGTGTCAACCCTCTCTCTATCACCGGCGATTCCACGGGTACATCCTTTTTCACGCTCTGCTTGGGAAATGCCGCCTCGGGCTATTTTTCCAATGTTGACTTTCAATACGGACAACATATCCAATTGTTAAATCCCGTTCAGGTTGAGTTTGACAATTGTGAATTCACCCATTTCAGTGATGCGGTTATCAACATCATGAACTGTAATCCAACCATTCAAAACTGTTATTTCCACGACAACCAGAAAGCGGCCATCGCATCGGCTGTGAACACAACCAGCTCTCCAAAAATTTTAAATAACATTTTCTATAACAATGATTTAAGCAACGCCAATGTGCCACAAATCAACTTAGGGGCAGGTGGCGCCGATACCATTTATATTGTAGGCAACCATATTGAAGGCGTGGCGCAAACCATGTCAGGCGGCATCGGCATCATGAATATGGGCGCTAGCAACACCTTATTGCTGGTTTCTAACAATGTGATTGAACACAACCGATACGGATATACGCAAAACGGCACAAATATTCATGCCATCATACAAGACAATATCATCCGAAACAACAACTTGGAAACAAACCCTAACAATGGTGGAAGTGCTATCAGCATATACGGATCAACCACCTCTTGCGGTGCCAAAATCCGTCGAAACCTCATCCATGGTAATTTGTGGGGCATTACCGCCATTTACAACCACAATATTGACATGGGCACCGTTGAAGATCCGGGTGGAAATATTCTTTATGACAACGGGAATAACAATGTGGAGTATGAACTTTACAACAATTCCAGTTGCAACATGAGTGCCATCGGCAACTACTGGGGTGGTAATGATGCTTCTCACGCGGAGGATGTGATTTATCACCAGCCGGACAACAACAGCTACGGATTGGTGACTTTCGAGCCCATTATGGAGTTGAATCCGGACATTTTGGATTACAGGATCCTGTTAAGTTTAAATCCACAAATCACGAACTTTGATGAGGATTTTGTGTTTTCTTTCTCCGAATATGGAGACACCCTCTATTATGAATTCGGTTGTGTGGTTCCCGATCTTTCTCACATTCAACCCACCATCACGCTTCCTGTGGGAGTGTCTTGTACACCTAATTCTGAAGAGGTCGTGAATTTATGGTTCCCGGTGACCTATACAGTAACCACACCTGACGGCACTACCAAAGACTGGGTGGTGGAAGTCAGAATATATGGTGGTGTGGAAGATTACGAGTATCTGCCCGTCACTCTATCTCAAAATCCCGTCACCAACGGCATCTTATCCATTCGGAACGAGACCGGCAAAAATGTGCAAGTGGAAGTCTATTCAGTTGCAGGACAAATGCTCTACCAAACCCAAAGTGCGGAAGAGACGCTTGACATCCCCACCGACCGCTGGAACGACGGCATTTATTTGGTAAAAGTGCGTCAAGAGAAAAAAGAAAGAGTATTTAAAACTTTGGTGTTCTGATTTTTAGAACATAGAACCTAGTTGCCCTCCTGCTCAGTATGGCGTAGCACCACATTCACGGCGGGATACTTTTCGCGAATATGTTTGGCCGTTTGTTCGGCGAAATAAACCGAACGGTGCTGGCCGCCAGTGCACCCGAAACTGACCATCAAATGATCGAAACGGCGCTCCAGGTAATTGTCCACCGCCTGGTCCACAATAGCAAACACATGTTTCTTAAACTCCTCTACGACAGGATATTGCTCTAAATACTCCACGATGCAAGCATCTTGTCCTGTATTGTGTGCAAAGCGTTTTTCGCGTCCGGGGTTGGGCAATGCGCGACAGTCAAACACAAACCCACCGCCGTTAGGCGAAGGATCTTGCGGAATGGATTTCTTGAACGAGAAACTCTGCACCAACACGGTTAATCGCTCACCCGGCTGATAGGGCTTCACAAAATCCGAGTTGATAATGAAATGTAGCGCTTTTGTCAATTCCGGCAACTGGATAGGCAGCGACCAACTGTCCAAAATGCTTTTAAGATTGCGCACAGCATAGGGTACACTGAGCAAAAAATGACTTTTACGCTCAAAATAGCCCCTGTAACCGTATGCGCCCATCGCCTGCATAATGCGAATCAGCACAAAACCCTGAAAATAAGAAATGAATTCTTTCCTGTCCACAGGCATATATTCGGCAAGGGTATCCAAATAAATGTTAAGAAGACGCTCTCTCAACTCAGGGGTAAGATCCGCCTTGGCATCATACAGCAAAGAAGCCACATCATATTGCAGCGCGCCCCTTCTTCCTCCTTGATAATCAATAAAATAAACCTCATCATCCTTTACCATGATATTTCGGGATTGAAAATCCCGATAGAGGAAGAATTCACTTTCCGCCGTTAGAAGATACTCCATCAGTTTGTTGAAATCATCTTCCAGAAGTTGCTCGTTGAAGGGAACATTAACTAATTTTAAGAAATAATACTTGAAATAGTTGAGATCCCAATGCATCGACTGACGGTCGAAGGCGGCGCGAGGGTACGCCACTGAAAAATCGAGTCCCTTTTTGGCGGACAATTGCAATGCGGGAAGAGCGCGCACCACTTTTTCGTAATAGGCAACGGTGTCATCGGAAGGTGTGCCGTCATCGCGACGATGTGCCATGCGGTAATCATACAAGGTTGTGGCTCCCAAGTCGCTTTGCAGGTAATGCTGTTGGTCAGGATTAACCAGAAACAGTTCGGGTACAGCAAAACCGCAATCGGTGAAGAAGCGAGTATAGGTGAAAAAGGCGACATTTTCCGCCACATCATCATTATAAGCGCCAATGAGGGTGTTGCCGTTTTGCAGATGGACACGGAAATACTGCCGGTGCGAGCCGGATTGCGCAAGCGGTTCGCAGCGCACAACCTCCTGACGGGTGTACTCAGCCGCCATTTGGGAGAGAATCTGCTGATGGGATATATTCATAAGTGGACAGGTATGGTTTTTCAGTTGCAAAGGTACAAAAAAAAAGACCGAGTTTGCACTCGGTCTTCTGGTGTCTCAGCTGGGATTCGAACCCAGGACCCCATCCTTAAAAGGGATGTGCTCTACCTGCTGAGCTACTGGGACATCCTTCTCATTGTTTGAGGTTGCAAAAGTACACTTTTTTTCATATCAAAACACCTCTCCTTTTCTTTTTTTGCTTCATTTTAATTAAATCGTTGATTTTTAGCATTTTAATAAAATGTCATTTTATTGGAACACTCTGAATAAAAAATGTATATTTACAAACAACACATTGATTACCAAAGTGTTAAAAACAATATGAGAAAAATGACATAGAACGATACAAAAAACCTAAGGAATCGGTCAAAAAGCAGTAAAACAAGGCAGTTTTCGTAAAAATGAGCTGTCAAAAACTCAACTCAAACAAAAATGCAAAAATCATGAAAAAACTTATTTTGAATCCGAAAACAGACACGGTCACATTATGCGTACCGCGCACATGGGTGGGAAAGACGGTCATCTGTTTGCTCCAGGAACCGCTTGAGGACGAGAAAATAGAAATTGTCGGGGAGGCCAGTGAGGACTCCATACTGTATCAGGCGGAGCATTTCCGCAAAATAGCGAAGCGCAAGCCCCGCAACAAGCGACTTAGGCGAAGGTATCTTTAGTGGAGGTTGGCCCCAATCAGGTGCATGAATTCCTGACGGGTGTTCTCGTTTTTGAGGAAGGCACCGGTGAATTCGGATGTGGTGGTCACGGAGTTCTGTTTCTGGATACCTCGCATGGACATGCAAAGGTGCTGCGCCTCAATCACCACAGCCACGCCAAGCGGATTGAGCACTTCCTGAAGGCAATCCTTGATCTGAGTGGTCAGTCGCTCTTGCAGTTGGAGGCGGCGGGCATAGCACTCTACCACACGGGGTATTTTGCTCAAACCCACGATAGTGCCATTGGGAATATAACCGATATGGGCTTTCCCGAAAAACGGCAGCAAGTGATGTTCGCAAAGGGAGTAAATCTCAATATCCTTCACTACGACGATTTGTTTGTAATCCTCGTGAAAAAGAGCGGATTCCAAAATCTTTTTAGGATCCTGGCGGTATCCGTGCGTCAGAAAGTCCAGTGATTTAGCCGCACGCATAGGGGTTTTGATAAGTCCCTCGCGCTTGGGATCCTCTCCCACATTCTGCAATATATTTTGGTAACTGTCAGCCAGAGAAAGCAATTCCGATTCGGAAAGTTTAGGAATGTTGTTGATAGAGTCTGTGATTTTCATTCGATATTATAAAAATGGATTATGTGTTTTTTCGTAACCAACGGTGGTGTTCGGTCCATGCCCGGGATAGATGACGGTATCCTCGGGCAGGGTGAATATTTTTTCCTGTATCATCTGCACCAGCAATGCGTGGCTGCCAGTGGGAAGGTCGCTGCGCCCCACGCTGCCCTCGAAAATAAGGTCACCGCAAATCACGAAATTGTCGGCGGCGCTATACAGGGAGATACTGCCGTCGCAGTGGCCTGGGGTGTAGAGCACTTGCAGGCGTTGTGCTCCGAAGCACACCTCGTCGCCCTCATGGAGAAACTTGGCAGGTGCGGGCATGTCGTCCACAGAGAGTCCGAACGCCATGGCGTAAGCGTATGATTTGTTATAAATGGGCATGCCGGCCTCATGACACCACACGGGTGCGTTGAACTCACGGGAACACCAGTTGTTGCCTGCTATATGATCAATATGCGGATGCGTGTTCACAATGCCAACCACCTTCAACTGATGCGTCAGCACATATTCTTTGAGTTGCGCATCCTCATAACTCTGACAATTGCCGGGATCAACAATGAGCGCCTCGCCGGTGTCATCATGCAACACCAGAGTATTCACTTGTATGGGGTTGAAATGAAAAATGCGAATCGTCATGTTTCCCGTCTTTTGTGTCAAATTCCGTATAAAATCTGTTAGTGAAATGCGTTTTTTACCCATGTTAGAAAGGACGTTCCGATTTCGGTTCCGCAACATACAGTTCCTTCACTTTCTTTCCTTTGGAGAAGATAACGCTGTAGTACAAATTCCCGTTGGGGCCCCAACACGACCATTTCCCGTCGCGCAGACGGCCTTTAAAACTCCCCTGAAAATGTTTCACACCATTATCATAGTATTCCGTGAACGGGCCATCCTGAACATCGTTCACGAAGTTCTGCTCGCGAACTTTCTTTTCCAACACATTGTAGAAAGACCATTTTCCTTGTTTCATGTCATTCACATATTTCCCTTCTTTCAAAATCTTTCCGTTTTGGGCATACTCTTTCCAATACCCGTTTTTCTGATTGTCCTTATAATTCCCTTGGCGGGCAAGTTTGCCTGTTTCCTCCCAATAATATTGGTACAGACCATTCAGTTTGCCGCTTTTGTAATGCATGCAGTATTTCTGCGCGCCGTTTTCATACCAGCCAGTCCATTCCCCATCCATTTGCGCGTCTTTGAAATAGCCTTGGTCCTGCACTTTGCCGTTCGGAAAATATGCTTTCCAAAATCCGTTTTCCATATCTTGGCTGAAAGGTCCCTCGCGCTGCAGTTTACCGTCCTCATACCATGCTTTCCACAAGCCCTCGCGCTTGCCGGCCACATAATTCCCTTTTCTCCATACTGAACCATCATCGTAATAATAGGTCCACTCGCCCACCTGCAAGCCCTTGTCAAAACTGCCTTTGCTGCCTATGGTGCCTTTGTCATTATAGTATTTCCATTCCCCTTGCTGGAGGTCATTCACAGAAGAACCTTCCATCTGTTTCTTTCCGTCACGGCTCCACCAGCAGGCGTATCCGTTGAGTGCGCCTTTCGTATAGTCGCCTTCAAAATATTTGCTGCCGTCGTCATAATATTCCACCACATGGCCGTCCACACTGTCTTCCACATAATTCACTTCTTTGAAGAGGCGGCCGTTCGGGTGATAGAATGTCCATTTTCCGGAACGCTTTCCATCGGCGAACTGCCCTTCCGTTTCCACTTGGCCTGAACGGAACCAACTTTTGAACGGTCCGTTTTGGGCATTGTACTCCTGGGCCAGTTTCCTATCCTCATACCACACTTTCCAAACGCCAACCTTCTTTCCATCCTTATAATCACCTTCCGTCCATTTCACTCCATTGTTGTGATAATAGATCCAATGTCCCTGTTCCAAACCTTTGGATTCCACGCCAGCAGACATCAGTTTGTTGTTGCTCCAATAGGTTTTCACCGTATCCTGGGCCCCGAGAAGGAGTGTTGTCAGAAGGCAAAAAACGAAAAATGTTATCTTCTTCATAAAATCAATTTTTAGGAGGGGCAAAAGTACAAAAAAATACTATCTTTGTCCCTCGTTTTTAATAAAAGGTTTTTATGAAGAATTTTGTAAAATTAGCGGTCATTTTATTTGCGATGCAACTCCTTGCATTGCCCGTATCGTTTGCGCAAAAAATAAAGCCGGCAGACGTGCCTTCCGAGGTTTCACAAGCTATGGATTTCCAATATCCGTATGTGAAAGTTTCCGCATGGCAGCTTGAATCTGGCGTTTATATTGCCACATTCAAGGATGAGGGTTCCGTTGGGAAAGCGTACATTTCGCCCGGTGGCGAGTGGATTCGAACCACCTACGACATCAAAAAAGACGAGCTTCCGTCTGTCATCACTGAATATGTGAAAGCCAATTATCCCGACTTCGTCATTAGCAATTCCTTCTTGGAAGAGCAGGAAAACGCTCCGTTGCACTACATGGTGGAGGTGAAGCAAGAGGGCATCGGTTTCAAACCCTCGCAACTTTCCTTCAGTGACAAAGGCGAACTCCTCTCCCGCACGGATCCCGACAACTTCAAAAATCCTGTGGAACCCAAGGAGGAAAAAATAGCGGAAAACAATCCGCCGAAGCAGAATGCGGAACCCAAGAAAACCGAGAAACCCGCTCCAGTGAAGGCAGAACCGAAACCTGCAAAACCGGAAAAGGAGAAACCGGAAAAGCCAGAGAAAGTCAAACCCGAGCCTGTGGTTACGGATGAACAGGGCAATGTGGCTATAAATGAATCCGAAGTTCCCGAAACAGTCAAGAAAGCTCTGGTGAAAAAAGTATTGCATCCTCAAGATTTGAATTGGTATGAGATTGACAACCAATATGTTGCCAAATGCGTCAATGCCGATAGAACCACAGCCGCCTATTTCTCCAAAGAGGGTGTTTGGGATAAAACGATAACCGCCCTCCCCGAAGAGGCAGTAACCGGTCCGATGCTGAAGCACCTCAACGATTTCTATAAAGGATTCAAATTCAAAACCGCTATCAAGGAGACGAGAGCCGACAAGAACGACAAAACACTGGTGGAATTTTATGAGAAAGCCAACTACAAGGCCAAAATTCCCACTACGGTTATCTTCGACAAAACCGGCAAACTGCTGCGTACAATTGATGCGAATCCCGAAATGGTATCCTCCGACATCAAAGGTAACGAGAAAGACCAACTGGACAAATACTACGCTAAAATGAACATGTCGCTGGACGAGAAGAAAAACAGCGCCGCCGACATTCCCGAAAACATCCAAGCTGTTTTCAAATTGAAATATCCGCGGGTTACGAATGCGGAATGGGTGACCAACGACGACATGAATTACGAAGCGCACTACTACAGCGCTCGCGGCAAGGAAATCTGCATCATCAGTCCTATTGGAAACATTGTGGAAACCCGCCTGCAAGGCAAACCCGAGAACCTTTCCGCTACTATCCAAAGCTTCCTCAAAAAAGAACACAAAGGTTGCAAAGTGCTTGATTATTACAGTGTTAAGCGCATTGCCGAAAAATTGAATTTATACAAAGTCACCATCCAAGAAAAGAAATCCAAAGAGGTTATCGATTTGTGGTTCAATATGAACGGCAAACCGTTCAACGGATAGTATTATGAAAAAAATCCTTCTGACTATCGCTGTATGCTGCACGGTTTTCACCGTTTTCGCACAGCGTTTCAACTCCTTCTCCAATGACCCGACCGTCACCGTGGAGGAAATGAAATCTTATTTGTCCACCGTGTCCAAAGACCGGCAGAAAGAGGCCAACGACATGCTGGCGGAATTCACCGCTTTTTGGACCACCTCCATCGACTATGAGAACCAACTGGCGTTCATTCAGGAAGCCAACGCTTTGTTGCGCCACAAGTTCCGCCCCATTCCGCAGTTCCAGTCCTACATGCACGCATACATGGCCTTTGCGTCCAGCGAATATGCCGCTGAAACGGAGACCTGGGTGAAAATGGTGGAGTATCACGCCACGCACAGCGTCACCTTGTTCCAGAAAAACATGCTGCTCTATGAGCGGTTCTTCCGGAATAACATTCTGAATCAGGAAGATAATGTCAAATGGGTGGTGGACGGACAAGCGGAGGTAATGGGGTTTGACCAAGAACCCTATTTCGATTTCAAACGAGTGGATTTGATAGGACATTCTACCAAAGACAGTTTGACAGTGGTTGATGTCAGTGGGCGCTACTATCCTGCCAGAATCAAATTCAACGCCACCCAGGGCACCATTTACTGGGATCGCGCTGGCTTGCCTGATAATGTGAAAGCCGAATTGAAATCTTACGAAATTGATATGCGTTTTCCAAAAGTGGAGGCCGCCAATATCACCTTTCATTATCCAAAGTTGTTCAGCCGCCCTATTATGGGCACCGTTATTGACAAAGCTGTGCTGCCCACTTCAGAAGAAAAGGCCACTTACCCCCGTTTCATCAGTAACGATAAAACAATAGCAATCAATAACTTATATACGGATGTGAACTATGTTGGCGGATTTGAGTTGCGCGGCGCCTCCATTTACGGAACCTCATCCGGCGACACCTTGGCGAACATCACGATTCTTCGCGATAAGAAACCCATTATCAAGGCCGCCTCCAAAAGCTTCCTGATTCGTCCCACCAACCTGCTGTCGGAAGACGCCAAAGTAAGCATTTATATAGAAGAGGACTCCATTTTCCATCCTGCCGCCAATTTCAAGTACAACAACGAAACCAAAGAACTTCTCATTTCCCGCCCGAAGCAAGGGGTTGGCAGATCCCCATTTTTCGACTCATACCATAAATTGGATATCACGGTAGAATCTATCCAATGGAACACCAACGAGCAGCGTATCGAGTTCCGACCCATTGTAGGCAACACCAGTGAGCAATCCGCATTTTTCGAGTCTCAAAATTATTATGATGAGTCCGTCATGCACGAAATTGCCGGCGTAAACCAAGTGAATCCGCTCTATACCCTTTGGCAGCTTTTCTACTCCGCCGGCTATGAAGATGTCACCATTGAAGATGTCATCCGCTGGTTCAACAAACCGCCTTTGGACATCAAGGCCATGATGCTCGACTTCGCCGCCCGCGGATTCATTGAGTATGATGTGAACAACAACCGCATTCACTTCCGCCCTAAGATTTCACAATATCTTAATAATCAGGTTAAAAAGAAAGACTACGATTATATTCGTCTGGAGTCCAAGAACCATTACGCCTCCATGGATTTGCTGACCAATGATTTGAAAATCACGGGGTGTGAGTTCTTTGTGCTCAGCGACCCGCAGATTGTGAATGTGTATCCGATGAACGAATTGGTTACGGTAAAGAAAAACCGCGACATGACCTTCTCCGGACGCGTCATCGGCGGTCTGTTTGACTTTATCGCCCACAACTGCGAGTTCAACTACGATCGTTTCCTGGTCGATATGAATGTCATCGACACCTTGATTATGTATGTGGAGGACAAGAACGGCAAAATGGACATGTACGGTGACTATCCGCTCCGTCAAGTGCAAGGCCGCATTGAAGAACTCTCCGGCGTGCTTTATGTGGATGCTCCGGGCAACAAATCCGGCATGACCGACATTCCCGAATACCCCATCTTTGAAGCACGAAAGGGCGGTAAGGTGTTTTATGACAAACCTTATGTGCTCGGTGGTGTCTATACGCGTGACCGTTTTTATTATGCGGTCAACTCCTTCAGAATCGTCAACTTGGACAACTTTGTCATTGACTCCATGAAGTTTACCGGATCGCTGGTGTCGGGCGGCATCTTCCCCGACATTTCCGAGCCGTTGAAAGTGCAACCGGACTTCTCCTTCGGTTTCACCCATCACACCAACGGATTGCCTATGTACGGGACAAAAGGTTCATACAAGGGTGTTGTGGATTTGAGCAACAGGGGATTGCGTGGTAATGGAGAAATCGACTACATCACCTCCCACACGGTGTCCGACAGTCTCGTATTCTATTTGGATTCCACCAACGGTTCCGCCAACAACCACATTGTGGCCGAACAACAAGGCGGTGTGGAATTCCCACCCGCCAGCATGGAAGACGGTTATCTGCACTGGGAACCCTATAAGGATCAAATGTTTGTGCACACCATCAAGAATCCGATGAGCGTGTTCAATGAAACTTTGCTTACTGGCAACTCCAAAATCACGCCTTCCGGAATGCAAGGAACCGGCATTGTGAAATTTGGCAGAGCGGACATCTCCTCCAGATTGTTCGACTTCAAACATCACGAATTGCTCTCCGACACCGCTGATTTGCGGATTTATGATATCAGCAAAGGTGAGGACATCGCATTCTCCACCGACAACTACAATTCCCACATCAATTTTGAAACCCGTAAAGGTCATTTCAAAGCCAACGGCACCGCTTCCATTGTTTATTTTGTGAAGAATGAGATTAAAGCCAAGTCTTCTGAGTTTGAATGGGATCCCATCGACTCCACCTTATTGCGTTTCAAATGGGATGACCCATACAAGAATGTGGATATCGACAACACCCCGTCGCGCGAGCTGGTTGATATGCAAAGTCTTGACAATGAATTATATGCGGCAGATCCAGCTGTGGGATACCACTTCCCCGCCCTCAGTGCGGAGTTTGACTTCACCAAAAATGTGATTTTTGCCCATGGTGTGCGCTACATCAACGCTGGCGACGCTGCCATCATTCCCGCGCATGGTGAAGTGATTATCCGCGAGAAAGCGTATGTGGACCCGCTACCCAAATCGCGCATTTTGGCTGGCAGGGACAACAAATTCCACGAGCTATACGACTGCTACACCCGTCTCCAGACCGCCACAAAGTTCTATGCCAATGGTTATTATGATTATGTGGACGAGAATCAGCGGGTACAGAAAATTTATTTTGACACCATCTATTTCAACAAGGAAACATTCGGTGATGCCAAGATTCCTGCCGAGATGAACTTCCAGTTCAGCGACCAGTTCGGGTTCAGCGGGCGCGCCGAGTTGCACAGCACACAACCCTTCCTGTCCTATTTTGGTGGTGTTGAGATCCGCCATGGATGCGACTCTATCCGCCATGCGCCCATGAAGATCTTGCAACAAGTTGACCCCAACAACATTTTGCTTCAAGTGCACGACCGCACCAAGGACATGGACGACCGGAAAGTGGTGGTGGCCATCACCTCCTCCAACAAGACAGGTCGCATCTACACCGCATTCGGCGAAGCTAAAGATGAGTTCAACGATGCCGAATACATCAATGTTTTCGGATACATCACTTACGACAAAGCAACGCACGAATACAAGGCCGCCTCTTTGGAAAAACTGCAGGATCCCACTGTGCCTGGCAACATCATCACACTGAACACCGACAATTGTGTGGCCACGGGTACCGGTACCATTGATATGGGAACCAAGTTGGGACGTGTGAATTTCGTCACCAATGGTACCATCATCAATTATATAACTGCCGATTCAGCGGAAATGCATCTGACCACCTCCATTGACTTCTTCTTCAACGAAGAGTCCATGAAGAGCATGAACAAGGCATTGGACAACGCCACCTCGCTGGACTTTGTGGATGTTTCCTCCGATGAGGCGTACGACATGGCCTTATACAACATCTTGGGTAAAACCGAATACCAGCGCTATACCCGCAATGTGGCATTGGGTACGCAACGCCGTCTGCCCGAAGCGCTGCAGGTGAAGTTCCTCTTCTCCAACATCGATTTTGAATGGGACAAAGACCAATCCACCTTCAAATCGCAAACCACGCTTCCGTTGATCATCTGCGGTGCCAAAACGATATACAAGATGGTTCCCGGCCGCATCGTGATTGAAAAGCGGGGGTCGCGCAACAAACTCTACCTCTATTTTGAATTTGATGACCAATACTATTATTTCCAATTCGACAACAATGTGGTTTCGGGTTATTCTTCGGACAAAAACTTCAACGAAGCCATCAAGAACACCAAACCGAAGAACAAGTCGCTGGCACCTGACAATGCCAAAGGTTTGCCATCGTTCTCTTATAAGTTAGGCAACCTCGGTTGGAAGAACAAATTTGTGAAGAAATACTATACGAACTTAGAAGAGGAAGAGTAGGATGAAACCTGTTTTGATTGCTGGACCTTGTGCCGTGGAGAGTGAACATCAACTCTTCACAACCGCCGAGCTGCTGAGTCAGGAGATAAAGCGGACTGGAATAGCGTTGGACTATTTCAGGGCAGGTGTATGGAAACCGCGCAGTAACCCGAACAGTTTCAAGGGTTTGGGTAATGAGGCATTGCCTTGGTTAGGGGAGGTGCAGCGGGGGTTCGGAATCCGCGTGTGCACCGAAGTGATGACTGCCAAACAGGTTGACGCCTGCGCCAAGGCGGGCATTACGACATTGTGGGTGGGTGCGCGCACGGGCGTGAACCCCGTCGAAGTGCAGAAAATTGCCGACGCGGTCAAAGAGAAACCCTTTACCATCCTTGTTAAGAATCCCATCGTACCTGACCTCAACCTCTGGATCGGCAACATCGAGCGTTTCTTACAAGCGGGTGTCTCACAAGTTATCGCCGTGCACCGTGGTTTCGCCAACGGTAATGAGAATGTGTATCGCAACGCCCCTTGCTGGGAAATCCCTATTGACTTGAAAGTTCACTATCCCGAACTGCCCATTTTGTGCGATCCTTCCCACCTTTGCGGTAATGTGAAATGGATTCCTCAAGTGGCACAACTCGCTTTGAATTATGGTTTTAACGGACTTATGCTGGAAACACATTATAGTCCGGCAGAAGCCCTGAGTGATGCCTCCCAGCAACTGACTCCTGCCCAATGGGGCGACCTCATCCAGTCTCTGACCTTTAAAACCGACATGCCGAATGCGGAACTCATCAAACAACGCGCACTGCTCGAGCATGTGGACACCCAACTGAGCGAATTGCTGGCCAAACGCATGGAAATCGTGGACGAAATCGCACGCATCAAAAAAGAAAACAACCTGCCAGTAGTCCAGCCCAAACAATGGCAGCAGGTCACGGAACGCTACCTAAAAGAAGGACTGGATCCTGCTTATCGTGATTTTCTGGCACAGTTTTTGGAACTATTGCACCAAACATCCATACAACGACAACAGTAAAGATGCACGGCCGTGCATCCCAATCTTAAACAAATAAAGGCGTACGGCCGTACGCCTCGACAATATGAAACATAACAACTGGATTATCTTCTTATACCTTCTCATCGCTTTTCTGTTTGGCGTTTCCGTGGCAGTCAATTTCCTGCCTTCGCGGAAAACGGTTTTGTTGAACACGCAAAACAACAAACTCAACGAGGTGATGCAATACATTAACCAATATTATGTGGATTCCGTCAACATTGATTCTGTGTATGACCAAGCCATAAGCAGTGTGCTGCACAGTCTGGACCCCCACTCGGCTTACGCCACGCCTGCAGAGAACAAAACCATGATGGAGTCGCTGAATGGCGCCTTTGAGGGTGTGGGCATTCAGTTCAACATCATGAACGACACCGTAATGGTAATCTCCACCATATCAGGTGGTCCTGCGGAAAAGTCGGGCGTGCGCGCCGGCGACCGAATTGTCACCGTAAACGGCAAATCCATTATAGGAACCTCTAATGAACAGGTTTTCAAACTGTTGCGTGGTAAAAAAGGCACCAAGGTAAAAATAGGCGTGATACGCCCTGGGTTCAAAGACATCTACGCATACGAAATCACCCGCAATGTCATCCCCACCTATACCATTGATGTGGCATACATGACAGATCCGCATACCGGTTATATCAAGATGAATGAATTTGGAAGCACAACCGTGAAAGAGTTCCAAGACGCCATCTACAAGTTGAAAAAAAAGGGTATGACCTCCATGATTCTGGACTTGCGCGGCAATTCGGGCGGTTTTTTGGATGCCGCTATCGGCGTGTGTGATGAGTTTTTGGGCAAAAACCAAAAGATTGTGTCGGTGGAAGGATTGAAAGTCAGACCGGAGATTATCTATGCCACCCATAAGGGCAACTTTGAAAAAGGCAAGTTGGTCGTTCTCATTGACGACTTCAGCGCTTCGGCGGCCGAGATTGTGGCAGGAGCGGTGCAAGACAACGACAGAGGTATGATCGTGGGACGCCGTTCCTTTGGCAAAGGATTGGTACAAAGACAGTTCGACTTATCCGACAAATCCACCATCCGCCTCACCACCGCGCGCTACCACACCCCCAGCGGACGCTGTATCCAACGCGACTACAAGAACGGCACGGAGGCCTATTACGAAGAAATTTACGAACGCCTCGCCCGCGGCGAGATGGAGAATATCGACAGCATCAAACAGGACAAGTCCATCGCATATAAGACCGTCGGAGGACGCACCGTGTATGGTGGAGGCGGCATCATGCCCGACTATTTCGTGCCCATCCATCAAGGCAATGACCTCGACGGCTATTATATGGTGGCCAACACTGCCGCATTGGTGCAATTCGCCTTCAACTACACCAACGACCACAAAACCGAACTGAAAAAACAGTTTCCCGATGCCGTCACCTTCAGGACAAAAGCCTCTTTCTCAGACAAGGAACTGAACCAAATGCTCAACTATTATACCAAACTCACGGGTAAGAAAGCTCCCTATCTCACCGCCAACTCCAAAAAGGAACTTAAATTGTGGATTAAGGCCTTGATTGGGCGGAATCTATATGGTAATGACGCTTTCTACCCCGTCATCAACGAAACGGACGAAACCATCCTCAAGGCCAAACAGGTAATCAAAAAATAAAAAAAAGGCAGACATTAGAGTCTGCCTTTTTTATTCGTTGTGAAA
>DGGS01000173.1:0-297 GCA_002392325.1 Bacteroidales bacterium UBA3868 | reverse complement strand
TAATTACTATTTCGTCACTCTCTCCAACCATTTCACCATGCCGAGCATGATAGCCATGGAGAGGAAGCAAACCACTGCGAACACAAGCCAGCAGTATTTGATCGGCCATGCGTTGTACATCACAGGTCCGAGCCAAATCAGCAGGTTGCCGATAGCGGTAGCGCCAAGCCACAAACCCTGGCACAAGCCCACCATGTGGCGCGGAGCCACCTTGGATACGAAGGAGAGACCCAGCGGAGAGATAAACAACTCTGCTACAGTCAAGAAGAAATAGGTAACAAGCAATACCCAAGGAGC
>DGGS01000141.1 GCA_002392325.1 Bacteroidales bacterium UBA3868 | reverse complement strand
CGCTGGTCAGACCCACCGTGTCCGTGGTGACGGCTGTAAGGCTCCCGCCAATACTCTGGAGAATTACACTGGCACTCTTGCTGCAGTAATGTCCTATGCCTTGGCAGTCCACATGAGTGCTCTGGCCATTGACCACAACACACGAGTTCTTGCAGTCGCTCGCCTGATGACCGATGTTGACAAACATCGTGTAATTCTCCGATCCTGTTTTTTCCCCATTGGAACATACGACAATGATGTTCTTCCATGTTTGGGGTTTGTCCGCGCACGAAACAAGCGCGACGGACACGAACATTGCTAACGCAATTTTTTCTGAAAGGGTTTTGATCTTTTTTTTCATAATCGTTTTGGTTTGGTTCGCTTACAAATTTACACCTATTTTTGTCCCGAAAAAAAAATGTGACGAAATTTTTTGGCGGGTTTACTATTTTTGCAAAAAAAACGGACATGAAAAAACATTTGCAACCGACCAGACTTGTCTTTGAAATCCTCTTTTGGGCCGCCGCTCTTTACTTTTTCCTCAACAACGCATTCCTGCGCCCCATGCAAAGCCAGGCGGTCGAATGCGCCATCTTGGGGATGATTGCACTCGTCGTTTATGCGGAAAAATATCTGCTCACCCCTTATATTTTATTGAGAAACAAACCTTTGTGGTATGTCCTGACGCTCGTGGCCGCTGCTGCCGCCGCCTCTGCCGTAGAATACTTCATCGTCAAACCAGACATTGTCTCTCTGTATGCGGATTCTCTGCCTGTGGATATCCTAAACGACTATCTGTCAGGTGTTTGTGCGAATATTTTCCTGCGTGATTCCGCTTTCATCTGCTTTTTCGTTCTCCTGCATACCGGCTATATCCTGATGAACACGTTGAAGGAGGAGCGGGAAATGCTTTCGGAAAAGGAGAACAAGATTGTCATCATGCTGAACCACAACAAGTTGACTACTATTGATACGGACAAAATCCGCTATGCGCAGTGCGACGGCAACATCACCACAATCTACCTTAAAAACGGGCAGTCATACAAGCAATACGTCTCCCTGTCCACCATCGAGGACTGCCTCTCAGAGGACAAATGCCTGAGAATCAACCGAAACACTCTCGTCATGCTTGACAGCATTGACTGTTACACGGTAAACGGCGTATTCCTGCAGGGAATGGAAAATCCTCTGCCCTACTACCAAAAGGAATCCGAAAAAGTGTTGTCCAGACTCCTGATCTGGAACCACCGGAAATTCTCGAAGCAATCAGACTCCGAAATTATCCGAAAAAATCATGATTTGGCGGGATTGGAGGAGATTTTGCATGACGAAAATTGGCAAATTGGCGGGATTGGAACGGAATTTTTGGAAGAAAATTCGAATGAAAGTTCAGGTTGCGAACAGCTGGGGGAAGTGGCGCATTATATCCGTCTGCATCCGGGATGCAAGATTTCCGACATTTCGACGGGAACCGGATTGAAGTTCAGAACCGTGGAAAGGCTGGTCCACAACCTGAAAACGGACGGACGCATCTGCTACAAGGGTTCCAAGCGTTATGGCGGCTACGAGGCGGCGGAAGGGGGATTATAGACGTGAGATGTGGGATGTGAGATGTGGGATGTGAGACGTGAGACGTATGACTATAGGACAATACCTACATCCTACATCCTACATCCTACATCCTACATCCTACATCCAACATCTAACTTCTAACGTCTAACTTCCAACATCCAAACACACAAAAAAGCAGGACGGACCGCAATCCACCCTGCTTTTGTTCGTAGCGCCCGAAAAGACTATTTCGTGGCGTCGATGGCTTGTTTGATGAGTTGGAATGTTCTCTCGGGATCGTTGTCCAAGCCCATGGAGAAACGGATGAGGCCTTCGCTCATGCCCATCTCCTTCTGGATATCCTCGGGAACCTCGGAAGAGGTGGATTTGCCAGAGTTGCTGAACAGCGTCTTGAAATAACCCAAACTCACGGCGAGGTAACCCACGCCTAACTCCTGCATCTTCTCCATGATGGCGCTAGCTCTCTCGGCCGTGCCCATATCGATGGAGATCATACCGCCGAAGCCGTAACCGTCGTTCATCATGGATTTGAAGAGTTCGTGGTCAGGATGCTCGGGAAGACCCGGATAGTTGTATTTGATACCCGTCTCTTTGAATCTCTTAGCCAGATACATGGCATTCTCGCTGTGTTTCTTCATACGGATATGCAAGGTGTGCAAATTCTTCTGGATGCTGGTGGAACGGAAGGTGTCCAACACCGGACCAAGCAACATGGCCGTACCGTCGTTCACATCAATCAAAGAGTTGATGTAAGCAGCGGAACCGCAGATGGCACCGGCCACACAGTCGTTCATGCCGTTCACATATTTTGTCATACTGTAAATCACCACATCCGCGCCAAGACGGTACGGGGAGAAAATCATCGGGGTGAATGTATTATCAACCAACAATTTGGCGCCAGCAGCGTGGGCAATCTTGGAGAGTTCCGGAAGATTGGCAATACGCAACAGCGGATTGTTCATCGTCTCGGTATAGACAACCTTGGTGTTGGGACGGATGGCTTTCTTCACGGCATCCAAATCCTGCATGTTCACAAAAGTGACATCCACATTGAATTTCTTAAGGTAATTGTTCAGGAAAGCGAATGTGCCGCCGTAGGTGGTCATGCTGGAGAGGATATGGTCACCGGACTTCACCTCATGCAACAAAGCTACCGTAATAGCAGCCATACCGGAACCAGTGGTCCAAGCCAGCTCAGTGCCTTCAATAGCGGCCAGTGACTGTGCCAGCGACAGGGTGCTGGGATTCCAGTGGCGGGAGTAGAGGAAGTAACCCTCGGTTTCGCCGTGGAAGGTGTCGGTCATCGTCTTGGCCTGTTCAAACATAAAGGTTGCGCTATCGCAGATAGCCGGGTTGACACCTCTATAGGCATCTTTCTTGTCCAATCTTTCCAGGTTGGTTGCGGGATCGAATTTTTCCATATTATTTTTGAATTAGATTGTTGTTGAAATTTGGGATTGCAAAAGTACAAAAAAAATCATAGTTCAAAGTCCAAAATTCAAAGGATAGACTTTTCGTTTTTTTTAAGCGTCCGATAAAAGTGATGTTTTTTTCATACTTTTGCGCTTCACAAAAAAAACAACTTTATGATGAAAAATATCCGATTGACCATACTTCTAGGTCTGTTTATAGCTGCCCTCTCATGTTTACAGGCGCAGGTGCCCGACCTGGACACAAAATACGCGGCGGAACTGCTGAAACCTGGCACGCCCGCCCCCGACTTCCAACTCCAAACTCCCGATGGCAAAACTTTGAAATTCAGCGATTTCGCCAAAGGCAAGTATGTCGTCATCGACTTCTGGGCCTCCTGGTGCCCCGACTGCCGCAAAGACCTGCCCGAGGTTATCCGGATGTACAACAAATGGAACAAAATGGGAGTGGAGTTCCTCGGCGTCTCCTTCGACACCGACAAGCAGAAATGGACGGACTACATTGCCCAATCCGGCATCCCCTACCCGCAGGTGAGCGAGCTGAAACGGATGAACCAGTCGGATGTGGCCAAGGCCTACGGCGTGCGCTGGATACCCTCCCTCTACCTCATCGGTCCCGACGGCAAAGTGCTGGTGAGCACGGTGTTGTCGTATAAGATTGAGAATATGCTGTACAAGAATTTCGTGGAAAGTATTGCGACCCCATTTCTTGGAAAATATGACACCATAGCCATTGACGGCAGCAAAGGAAAACTATGGGCTCGATTGTACAAACCAGAGCTGAAGGCAGGACAACGATGCGATCTCGTCATCCTGTGCCACGGGCTCAACTGCGACCATGATTTCTCACTCATGCGGCGTATCGCCTACTATCTGGAAAACGACTTCGCAGTTCTGGAATTCGACTTCAACGGGCACGGCAAGAGCGAGGGCAAGTTTGTGGATATGACCATCGCCAATGAGATGGAGGATTTGGAACAGGTGCTGGCATACGCCCAAGACCTGCGGTTTGTGGACGACATCGCCTTGGTGGGCCACTCGCAGGGTGCGGTGGTGGCGGCCATGGTGGCGGGCAAGCATCCCGACGACATCAAGGCAGTGGTGCTGCTGGCACCGGCATCCTCCGTGCGCGATGATGTGGTGCGCGGCAACCTCTTCGGCATCGACTTCGACCCCCTCGACATGCCCGACAGCCTGGTGCTCAACAACGGCATCGCTCTTGGATACAGATATTTGAAGACCGCCTCCACCCTGCCCATCTTTGAGACGGCGGCCAACTTCCACGGCAACGTCTGCATCATCCACGGCAACGCTGATCGTCTGGTGCCCTACACCTGCAGCGAGCATTTCCACCAGACATGGACCAACAGCGAGTTCCACCTGCTTAACTACTACGACCACAACTTCACCATCTGCCCTTACCGCCCGGCGGAGATCACGATAGAATTCTTGCAAAGGGTGATGCGATAATCATCGCAGGCGGCATTTTTGCGCCACCTCCCCATCAGATAAACAAAAGGGCCGCGAAATTCGCGGCCCTTTTTGGCGTTTAGCTATAATGGAATTATTCCATATCGGCTCTTGCCACAGCGTCTTTGTAGTACTTTTGGTTGATGAAGACATCTTCCTTGTACGGGTTGATGTGACGCTTCTTGGCTTGGGCGATGATGTAGCACAGGGCGATGGCATTGGTGATAAGAGCCAGGGCGCTGATCACAGTCATCATGGTCGGGTTGCCGGCAACGGTCTCCACGGTGGTGCCCACAGCGGCAGCATCACCGCCAGCAGCGGCGTAGATCTCCGTGATGGTATCGATACCGTTAGGATACTGAACAGGAAGCACAGCCCACTTGAAGGCCTGGAAGCCGTCTTTGAAGGTCTCTTGGAAGAGCGGAAACACCTGCGCGAACATACACCAGATAGCCAACGTGTTGGCGCGGTTCATGATCCAACCGCCGCGGTTCCACAACAGAGCAGCGATGGTCGGGGCAAGCAACAAAGCGATACCGCAGAACCAGCTGTGTGTAGGCAAGCAGTTGTAGGTGTAAGCGAAGTTCCAAATGTCATAAACCACGATGAAAACCCAGGTCATGTCGGCCCAGATCAT
>DGGS01000059.1 GCA_002392325.1 Bacteroidales bacterium UBA3868 | reverse complement strand
TGTTCCGCCCCGCCGGCCATGGCGCCCTTATCTACAATATGAACCGTCTGGATGCGGATGTGGTGTTTGTCAAGAATATCGACAATGTCATCACGGAGGAGCGTGTGGAACCTACTGTTACCTATAAGAAAGCGCTGGCCGCCCAGTTGTTGCAATTGCAGGCGCGTGCCTTCCAGTATCTGAAGGAGTTGGAGAAAGGGGATGTTGATCCTATGCTCTTCTTGGAGATGCTCGACTTCGCCGAGTCGGAACTGATGATTCCGATGGAGGAGGACATCACCCAAGAGCGTCTCTTTGAGCTGATGAACCGTCCAATCCGTGTTTGCGGCATGGTGAAGAACGAGGGTGAGCCCGGCGGCGGTCCGTTCTGGGTGCTGGATGCCGATGACAACGCCTCGCTTCAGATTGTGGAGTCCTCCCAGATTTCCCCTGAACAGAAACCTGTCATGACGCGCGCCACACACTTCAATCCTGTGGATATGGTGTGCGCTTTGAAAAATTACAAAGGCGAAAAATTCGACCTGCTGCAATATGTGGATCCCGAAACGGGCTTCATATCCTCCAAATCGTATGGCGACCGCACATTGAAAGCGTTGGAACTGCCCGGTTTGTGGAATGGAGCCATGAGCAAATGGATTACCATCTTCGTGGAAGTGCCTATCGCGACCTTCAATCCTGTTAAGACTGTCTTCGACCTGTTGCGCCGCTAATCAGCGTTGCACTAAAAAAGTGACATTCGGAAATTTTATCTTGTTGGCGCGGCCATATCCTACCGCATAGTTGATTTCATGTGCGGGAACCGGAATGGTTGCGGAAGCGTTGGCATCTCCATGGAGCATGTTCAGTATCTTGTCATGCCAGATGGCGGTCAATACCAACTCTTTAAACGACACATGAAACGGACCTGCCAGATAGTCGGTGCCGGAAAGCAGCCCTTCCGACGGATGCAGCCCCATGCGAAGAACAGTGATGTTTTTTTCTTGAAAGAAATGGTAAAGATCTTTGCACCAGTCAATTGCATCTTCCAAGGAGAGCGGTTTATAGCGGCCTTCTTGATGCTCTTTTGCCAGCGGTGTATTGGCCACCACAAGGGTGGGGTAGATGCGGGTGCAGCAAGCTCCGAAGTCGGCGATTTGCCGGGCGGTGCGCAAGGCAAGTTCTTTGCTGTCACCTGGAAGTCCGATCATCATTTGCAAACCCAGGTCAAAACCATATTGCCGGATGAGTTCTGACGCCTCTTTCACTTGCTGCACGGTATGTCCGCGGTTGACGGTTTTCAGAACTGCATCGTCAAGCGATTGCGCGCCCAATTCGATGAGGGAAACGCCGTGCAGTTTCAAATTTTCCAATATCTCCGGAGTGATGTAGTCGGGACGGGTGGAGAGTTGGATGCTGTCCACCAAACCGCTTTGCACATACGGGTAAGCCACATCCAGATAGCGGTTCTGTTCGGCGATGCTCATGCCGGTGAAACTGCCTCCGAAGAAGGCAATGCGCTTGGAATATTCCTGTGGAATAGTGCTCAGGTGCTGTTCAATAATCTGCTCCACCTCCGAAGGCGTAGGGATGTGGTTTTGTCCCGCAATGGCAAATTGATTGCAGTAGGTGCATCGGTAGGGACACGCCTTTTGCGGAATGAAGATGGGAATGACGCGATGCTTGCCTGTCATCGGCTATTGAAGCTGTTGCAGATACTGGCGGATAGTCTCCTGAAGACCCAGATAGAGTGCGTCACAAATCAAGGCATGGCCGATGGACACTTCCAAAAGACCCGGAATCTGTTCTTGGAAATATTTAAGATTCACCAGAGAGAGATCGTGGCCGGCGTTAAGTCCAATATGTTGTCTTTCAGCTTCTTGTGCTGCAATGACAAAATCGCGGATGGCGGCCTCGCGGTCTTTCAGATAGTTGGCGGCGTAGGATTCGGTGTAGAGTTCCACGCGGTCGGTGCCGGTGTCTTTGGCACTCGCCACCATCTTCGGGTCCGCGTTCACAAAGATGCTGGTGCGGATGCCTTTGTCGTGCAGGCGGTTGATGATGTTGGTGAGAAACTCGCGGTTGGCAAGTGTGTCCCAACCGGCATTGGAAGTGAGTGCTTCTGGCGGGTCGGGCACTAAGGTTACCTGCGTGGGAACCACAGTTGTCACCAACTCCATGAAGCTGTCGGAGGGATAACCCTCGATGTTGAATTCCGTGGTGACGATTTTTTTCAGGTCATAGACATCCTGATATTTGATGTGCCGTCCGTCGGGACGCGGATGTACGGTGATGCCCTGCGCTCCGAAACGCTCACAATCCTTGGCCACTTGGATAAGGTCAGGCATGTTGCCTCCGCGCGCGTTGCGGATGGTGGCCACCTTGTTGATGTTTACACTTAATCTCGTATTCATTTCTTATGCGTTCTTTTCCAAATTTTCAACTACAATTTCGGCAATGTCCTTCACATTGGCAGTAGTGCCGTGCTTGAATGCCTTTTTGCACATCGGGCAGGCGGTGGCGATCACGTCAGGACCAGGTGCCGTGAGATTGTCTAACGCGGCGTTACGAATGGTGGTTTGCTGCTCCAACGAAATGACCGTGTTGCCGAGGTTCATGCCGCAACACAAGCTGTTTTCCTTCTCGTTTTTAGTTTTCATCAGGTTGGCAACAGCTTCCAAAACCTTGCGGGGTTCTTGGTAGATGCCACAGCCGCGTCCCAACTCGCATGGGTCATGGTAGGTGACCTTCAGATCGCTCTTCTTGACCTTCAACATGCCCTTCTCAATCAACATGTTAATATATTCTGTATGATGCAGAACGGGAATGGATAGTTTGTATTCTTTCTTAAAAGAGGTATAGCAAATCGGGCAGGAGGTGATGAGCATTTGGGCGCCGGAACTGACAATAAGGTCGGTGTTTTTGCGGCGCAGCTCAGCGGCCTGGTTGTTGAAACCCTGCTGCAACAGAGGGCGACCGCAACAGATGCTCTTGTCCTCGTCCATGAACCAGTATTTCTGCCCAACGGCCTTGAAAATGGTCTGCATCGACTCGGTGATGCCGGGGGTGAGATGCGACATGCAGCCGCCAAAATAGGCCACGCGGCCAATGGCGTTGAACGATTGTACTTTCTGCAGGTATTTGTAACTGTTGACGATATCTAGATCGCCTTTGTCGCGCGAGATGCGACGGATGTTCATCAAATCGATGTTCACGGGGCACTCTTCAGCGCAGCGATGGCATATAAGGCAGTTCTTGCCGGCGGCGATGATGTCTTTGTGATGCTCCAGGTTACGGAGGTTGCGAAGCAGATAGACGGACTGTACATCGGTGATACCCAGATCTTTATATAGTGGGCAGGCGTCAATGCACATGCCGCAGCGGGAACAGGAACTGAGTTCGAATTTGGTGAAACCAGTCATCTTGGTATGCTCGCGCAGCCCCACCTTGCGGAAATATATGAGGAACACTTCCGTGAAGATGTGCATATAGCGTGTGAACGGCAGCAGAACGAAGAAAACGCACAAGTCGATGGAGTATAGCGTCCAGAAGGGCATTTCCAGGAAAGAGGCCACATTGGTGCTGAACAGGTTGCCGATGGTTTGGGTGAGGAAACCGCCGTTATGGTAAAGCGTTGCGGACACGGACTCGCTGAGCAGACGGAGCGGGAAGATGCCCCAAAGGGAGTATCGAATGGCTTTGTCCATGAGGGTGTGCTTCGTGGCACGGTTCATACCCAGCAGTTTGGATTTTATTTTCTTTACAAATGCAAGGAAAACGCCCGACAGCACATAGAGAAGCAGGAGGTCCATCAGTTGGGTGAATACCCAAGCGGTGTGGTTCTCCGGCGGAACCTGATGGAAATAGCGGTAAAAGATGGCCACCCAATAATGGAAATGGCCTTTGGTGCCGATGCGGCTTTCGATGGCACCCACAAAAATGAGCAGGAACCAACCGAAAGCGATGCTGCGGTGCATGTAACCCAGCCGCCAGTTTTTCTTGGAAATGCGGATGTGAAGCAAACATTCGCGGAACATCTCCCCAATGGCCGGCAGGAATTTGATGGAGAAGATGTTTTTGAGCAAGGTCTTTTGCTGCAGACGGTCAAATTGCCGTATCCATCTCACATATTTATATAGACAGATGACCAGGAGCGCAATGGATCCCAATACAAATGGTAATACAAAGGGACTAAAGTTTTCCATTATCCTATGATTTCATTCGTGTTCGTGAGTATTTGTCGCATGTTGATGATGAGTGAGCGCAGGTTCACGCCTCTGGGGCAAACGAGGGTGCACTTGCCGCAGAGCATGCACTTTTGGAGTTCTTGTTCCAGTTTGTCGTATTGCCCTCTGCGGAAGTAGCAATGGGTTTTGCGTATGTTGAAATCAGTGAATTGGCGGGCGGAACAGGAAGCCGTGCAACCGCCGCAACTGATGCAGCGCTTGAACGACGGGACCAGCTCCAGCAGTTGCCGGTATTTGGACATGTCTGTGTCACTGAGCTTTACCGAGCGGGTTTTTGCGATAGAGAATCCAAAATCTGCCATTATTTCAAAACTTTATTGCGGAGTTCCATGCCTCCGGTGACTTCAAAAATCTTATGCACTTCCTCCATATCCTCATGGGGTATGTTTCGTAGGGCGCCAGCGCCTTCGCCGTGGTAGTTTGCACCCAGTTTCGGGGCAATCTCCTCGATGTTCTCGCGGAACCATCTCCAAACGGGACCTTGTTCAATATGCTTGTTGGGGTCCACTCTGTCGGGATGCACGCAATAGCCGATGTCCAGAATGTTTTGTTCAACGCCATTCATCAATTCGACCTGCTGTCTTCCCATTTCGCTGTCCTTGAAATAACCGAGTTCCTGTGACACTTTGCGCAGGATGTTGATGATTTCGCCCGGCGCATTGCTGCGTGGGCAGCGGGGTTTGCACGACATGCACTGTCCGCAGAACCAGATGGTATCGGTACGCAACAGTTTCTCAATGGCGTTCTCGTCGCCGCGTTGCACCGTGTCGCAGATGCGGCGCGGGTCGTAGTCGTAGAACTCGGCAGCCGGGCACACAGCGGTGCACATGCCGCAGTTCATGCAGGCCTTGAGCGCTTCTTCGTATCTGACGTCTTGTTTGATTAGGTCAACTAAGGTCATATTAGCGGGGTTTAACTCGGTTCAGTTTCAGTAATTGGAAGAAAAACTTAGGAAAAGCTTTGGTGCGGTCACGCTTGAGAAAATCCAATTTGATGTTCAGGGTGCTGTTGAGCGGGATGAAGTGTGTTTCCACAAACTCGATCAGACTTCCGTCGGGGTCTTCAATATAGGTGAAATGGCCACCTGCCTTGCCCATGTCGAATTTGGCGTTGCCGGGGCAGCTGTCCACCGTGAACTTGAAGCCGAGTTCATTGCACTTGGCTTCCAATTCGCGCATGTTGATGACATCGAAGCAGAGCTGGATGAAACCGGGATCACCCCAGTATCTGCCCTCGTAAATCTTGCGCGGCGTGCGGTCGAGTGCCTGCACCAGTTCGATGGTGCTGTTGCCGTACAATTCGCTGAACGGTCCCTGGAATGGTCTTGAGCGGGTAAGGAGCACCCGGCGGTAGGTTTGGCCGCCGCCGCGCAACCCCTGCCAATCGCTGAATACGCCGGTTTTGTCGTACACCACAGCATCGTAGCCCAGAATGTCGCTATATACCTTTCGGGAGCGTTCGATGTCGGTGACGCCCACCATAGCACCCACCACGCCGCCGGAGAAGCGCTTCCGGTCGATGAAGATATAGTTGTCTTCCACCACTTGGAAGCAGTTGCCTGCGGGATCGTGAATGTAGAAAGTGGGAATACCTCGGGGATCCATCACGACAGGGGTGATTTCAGAATATTTGGCCGTCAGCTCCTCATGGAAAGCGGCTATGTTGTGGCTTTTCACCTTGGCGGTGAAGAACCCCAAGTCGCCCACTTGAATGTCGAAGGGCACGGGTTCGGGTTTCCGTTCCGAATACTGCCAAATCTCAAAACCGCCGCCGCCCTGCAGGTTGCAGTTGATGCAGGCGTGTCGTCTTTGCGGGGAATTTCCCGTATAGGGGAGCATGCGCTCCGCCACTGTGTCATCTTCCAGTATCTGCACATCGGCCTGGAACATGTCGTACAACCAACGTTCCGTGGCGTAGAAATCCTCCGTTCCAACACCCATCTGCATGATACCGGCAAACCAATATTTATCCATATTATTACTAATGTATAACAAGCGGCAAAAATATAAAAAATATCAACATTACGGGTCCATTTTTGTTTTCCCTCGTTTCCCCTTTTTTTGTATCTTTGCAACCGCTGAAATAAATTTAAACTTTAAATACTGTTTTTATGGAAGAAAAGAAAACTTCAATGATCAGACTTAGAATGAG
>DGGS01000196.1 GCA_002392325.1 Bacteroidales bacterium UBA3868 | reverse complement strand
ATCATCAGCGTGTTGAACCCGTTGATGTGGAACTTGGAGAGGCATTCCGTTCCGCCCACGACGGCAATGTCCACGCGTCCCTCTTTGATGAGGTTTGCGCCTAGAATGATGGCGTTTGCCGCCGAAGAACAGGCGGTGGAAATGGTGGTGATGATGTCGAAATGGCCATTGAACTGCTTGGCCATGATGTCCGTACACGCACCGCAGTCGTGCATGGCAATGTACTGATTGCGCGTGTTGTTGTTGAGAAAGTCGTAATAGAACTGCTCGCTCTTTTCCATGCCACCCACGGTGTTGCCTGAAATGAAGGCGATACGGCTGTTGCAGGCGGTGTCAATGCCAGCTTCTTCCAAAGCTTCCTTCAGTGCCACTCGCCCCAGTAGGGAGGTGCGGGTGATGATGCTCTCATCGTGATAATGAAGGAGTTCTTTCAACTGCTCGTCACTGTATTGCACCTCGCCCGAAGGCAAGTCGCTATACTTGGTTTGGATATGTCGGATGGGACCGATGACCCGCTGGCCGGCTTTCAACTTTTTCAAAGTCTCCGCTTTCCCGATGCCTAACGAGGTGATGATGCCCGTGCCGGTGATTACTATATTGTCCTTGTTCGTCATAGTGAATTTTCTCTCTGTCGAATTATGATATTAGAATCGTTTGTTTTTTTTCAAGAAGTTTTTCTTGATGTTGGAATAGGTAAGATATTCGTAGTTTGCCGCTTCATCCAGTATCTCGGCCAGCTGATTAATGGTGACATCCATCTTTTTCTTGTAATGCAATACTTCTACAGAGAAGTTGCGCCATGCGTCGGCGGCCTTTACGAGGCTTTCGGCACTCGTCGTTAGCATTTCATTCTGGAAGAGATCCGCGCATTGCAAGATGAACCGGGAGTACAAGTATCGGTATCCGGATCCACCCGTGCCGGCTCTTTCAAGAAGTCGGTAGTAATTGTACAAGGCATCCTCGATTTGTTCACGAGTGTATTTTTTCTCCCATTTCCGTATTTGGTTGGCCATGTAATGGATGCCCTTGGCACCGAAGTATGGAAACGGAATCCCCACCATGTTGTAGCAGGCATCCTTGAGTCCTTGCCAGCAAGCGGGACGATAGTCGAAGTTGCGGAATTTCTCAGGGTCGGGCTTGTCAAAATAGAACAACCGGCCGTGTGGTGTATGCGGACCGGGCATGAAACGCGTGATGCGCAAGTCCACATCGTCAATGTAAGTGTAGTCGTCGTTGGGCAGCTTCATCTCGGAATCAGCCACTTTGTAGGTGTCCCCATCCCGACCGATGATAACCATGTTATGCCCGTTGAAATTCATCTTGTCGGGCGTGAACGGAGCCATGTAGGGAATATGGAAAATGTTGGATACAACCGTAACGGGAATGTCGCGGTCCACGAGCTCCGCCAAGGTGGACATGGCCTTGTCCTTGTCGTCGCCGAAAGTCATCTCATGATAGGACAAACCCAAGCGGCGGGACGCATTGCGATATATTTCAGATGGCTTGCTACGCAGTATCAGCAAAGGTAGCCCGTCTAATTTCAGCCACGGGAAAAACAGCAGATACATGCCACTGCCGATGCCGAAAACCATCTCTTCGGTAATGTCAATGCCGTAATACTTCATGGTATTCACAAAACTGCCGGTTTCGCAATGTATTCTTCGGTTATTGGGGAAATTGGTTATCATAAATGATAAAAAACTACTTAAAAAAATAATGGTATTAGAGATGTTTGTACTTTTTTAGGAAATTGTTTTTGATGCCGAGTATAGTGTTGCGCTCGTAGTCAGCGGCCGTATAGAGTTTCTCAGTCAGCTCGTTGAGGGTGACACCGGTTTGTTTGCGGTAATGCAGAACATCTATGGTGAAGGCACGCCAACTGTCGGCAGCTTTCACCAAGGTTTCGGAATAGGTTTCCAGACTTTCATCATGGAAAAGGGCGGCACACTCTTTCAGGAAACGGGCGTAAATGTAACGGTAACCGGAACCGCCAGTGCCTGCCATCTCCAGAATGCGATAGTAGAAAAGAAGTCCAAGACTGATTTCCCTGAAACTGAACTTCTTATCCCATTTCCGGATGACATTGCCCATGTGTTTTATCCCTTTGAATCCAAAATAATGAATAGGAATGTTCGTCATGTTGTAGCACACCTCTTTCAAACCGGCAATACAGGCGGGACGGTAGTCAAAGTGCTCGAATTTTCCAAGGTCAGGTTTGTCGAAGTAGAACAACCGTCCATGCGGTGCGTTGGCGCCAGGCATGAAACGAGTGATGTTCAAGTCGCGCTCTTCTATCGTGTAATATTCGTTCTCCAATTTCATGTCACAATCGGAAATGTGATATGTGCTGTCCTCACGACCGATGACAATTATGTTGTGTCCGTTGAAATTCAATTTGTCATCAGGAGGCAAAGCGTGATCAAGATAGGGAAGATGATATACATTGACGACCAATACAACGGGTATGCTGTTGTCAACGAGCTTGTTAAGTGCCTCAATAGACTTTGCCTTGTCGTTCCCGAAAGTCATTTCATGCATGGAGAGCCCGACGCGTTTTGACACATTTCGGAAAACGGAACCGGGTCGGGTGCGCATTATGGGAAACGGGAATTTTCCTAGTTTGATGAAAGGACAGTACAAAAAATAAAGTCCTCCGCCAATACCAAAAGCCATGTCTTCGGAAAGTTCAATACCATAGTACTTCATCAGGTTCTGAAGACTTCCGGTTTCACAATGTTCTCTTCTTTGGTTCGGGAAATTCTCAATCATATAGGGAGTTATTGTTTCGTTGTCAGAACTGCTTTTAAAGAGGTGTGAAGGATGGATTCGGATTTCAGAGAGGCGGAAAAGTTCCAGGATGCCCCTTCCGGCTGCAATGCGATGGTAACAAGTACCGTTGCAGGTTGGTTCATTGCCACTGGTGTCAGGAATTTGCATTGTTTGATTTCACTATATCCAAGCGGGGATGCACTTGCCAGGTCCATTTCCGCCAATTCTTTGAAGATTTGCAGGATGCATACGCCGGGCAGCACAGGGCTTTCGGGAAAATGTCCTTTGAAAAGCGGATGTGTATCGGGAATCCGTAGGATATAGGTGCTGGAATCACCTGATTTTTCAATATTTACAATTTGATATAGTTGGTCTTTCAGTATCATAGTTTAATTCAAGGATAAAACATCAAAGTCGCCTTCGGCCAACACTCGGTCGGCGGTATAGGCGATCATGTGCAAAGTGCTGAAAGTGGAGGAGTAATACCCCACATCCAGTTTGGAACAGATGCGCTCGCCCACATGCGGGGTGTCCGTCACCTTCATATTTTTGATTTTGCAAAGATAGCCTTTGGTGATTTCCAAATCCGATTTTCCCAAAATCTCTTTCTCACGGTAGGAAAACCAGACATATCCCGATTGGGTAAGGAATTCAATAATGCCGATATCCAGTAACATCCCGTTCTCTGTGAAAATGAGTTCAGGAGTGACCAGCAGCGATGAATATTGTGAATCGTCAATGGTGCCGTAGAAGGTGTCCACGAATACCATGGGCATCCGTTGGGGGATGTAGGGGAGAATCTGATCTCCAGTCAGGATGGGTTTGTCGGGTATGAAGTTCATTTGAGTTCTTTTTTCTTGGATAAGACAGCGATGGTGAAGCAGATGGCAGCAAAGGCCAGCAGCAGTGCGCATTCGGGCATGAAGGCGTGTGGCCCTTTCCAGCGGAGCAGAATATCATAGAAGGCATCAATGCCCCAGTTCAACGGGGAGATTTTGCTGAGCGAGTTCAGGAATTTGGGCATCAGGAAGGTGGGCACCCAGATGCCGCCGATGGCGGAGAGGATGACCACTGACACGGCGCCGAAGGTGGCGGCCTGCTGGTGTGTGGTGGCAAATGTGCTGATAATCATGCCGAAACCGATGGCGGCAAGGGCGGCGCACACGACCACTATCAGGCAATAACCCAAATGTCCGGCCATGGAGAATTCCGGCAATCCGACAACAGGAAACAGCCAGATGCCCATGGCGACAATCAGGAAGAATTGCAGCAGACACACGGTCAGATAGACAGTCAGTTTGCTGCTCAGGTAGGTGAAATAGGAACAGGGTGTGGTCATCAGCCGCGCGAAACTGCCATCCTGCCGCTCTTTGATGAGGTTTCCGGAGAAGGAGATGACGATAAAGAAGATGGCAAACAGCGTCCATGCCGGCACATTGTGCACGGCGGCGTTGAACATACTGTTGTCAGTGTTGTCGCCAGCGATGATTTCCTGTAAATCAATGTTTTGGGTGTTCGACAAATCAATGGAACCCTCTTCCTGCTGTGTGGCTTCGCAAAGGGCATCGGATATTTCGTCCAAGGTGATATCGTGCTCCACTTGCAAGGTGGCCAGCCGTATGTGGCCCGAAAGTATCTGGCGGAAAGAGCGTTCCGTGGTGGGGTCAATGTAGATGCGGATTTGTGCTTCTGTGATGGTGTCCACGCTGTCCGTGTCGTCTGTCGGGCGCGGGAGTGCGTCGCTGATGGTGTTGGCGGCGTTATCGCGGATACGCTTCGTGGTGCTGTCGGGAAT
>DGGS01000095.1 GCA_002392325.1 Bacteroidales bacterium UBA3868 | reverse complement strand
AGCAGCCAGTCGCCGATGGCGCGGCACAGTCCCGCTTCGTATAGGGATTGGTATGCCGATTGGTCCTTGAGCGTGGAGAAGCCCTCGCGGATGGCCTCTTCAGTCAATGAGGAGATCCAAAGGCGTGAGACAGGACAGGTGGCGCGCGCCTTTTGCATCACCCATCGTTGGATGAGTTCGCCTTCTTGGCCGGCATCACCGCAGTTGACGATTCGTTCGGCGTTCTGCATCAGTTTTTCAATGACACCGAACTGTTTGCGGATGGAATCGCTGTCAATCAGTTTTATGCCAAATCGTGGAGGAATCATGGGCAAACGGCTCAAAGCCCATGGTTTCCACATCGGGGTGTAGTCGTGTGGTTCTTTCAAGGTGCACAGATGACCGAATGTCCAGGTTACCTGATACCCGTTACCTTCCATATAGCCGTCATGTGACTGGTTGGCACCCAGCACTTTGGCGATGTCTCTGGCCACACTTGGTTTTTCTGCTATGCAAACAATCATGATATTTTGTTTTTGGCTGCAAAAATAATAAATATCAGGATGTTTTCATCGTGGGGCATTAAAACAAAAAAGGAAGCACTTTCCGGTGCTTCCTTTAATCGTAGAATGATGAATAATCATTATTTCTTCGGCACATTGGCGAGCACTTCCACGAGGAAATCGAAGAATTTGCCCACGGAGTCGATGTTCACGCGCTCAACGGGAGAGTGCGGGTGCTCGATGGTGGGGCCGAAGGAAACCATATCCCAGTCGGGATAGCATGAGCCGAAGAGGCCGCATTCCAAACCGGCATGGATAGCCATGATCTTGGGATCCTGATTGAATTTTTTCTTGTAAACCTTTTGGCAGGTCTTGAGAATCGGAGATTCCATATTGGGTTTCCAACCTGGGTAAGCGCCCGTGAGTTCGATGCCGCATTCGGCGAGTTCGGCGATGGCGGTCATTCTGTCGCCGAGGGCATCCTTAGCGCTGTCAACGGAGCTGCGAAGCAGGCAGATGGCGGACATGACACCATTTTCGGCCTTGATGGCTGCCACATTGTTGGAGGTTTCCACCAGATTCTCCATGGAGTCGCTCATGCGGAGCACGCCGTTGGGGATGGCGAAAATCATGTTGAGGAACTGGTTCTGGGCCTTGGTGCGGATCACCTTCTTCGGAGTGTCAACGGCTTTCACAGTCACGGACATGTTCTCTTCCGTGGCGGAGAACTCGGCTTTGACCATGGTTTCGAACTTCTTGGCGAAGGTCTTGAAAGCGGTGGCTTTCTTGGCGGGAACGGCTAAAACAGCCATGGCCTCACGCGGGATGGCGTTGCGCAAACTGCCGCCACAGACGCTGGCTACACATGCGCCGTATTCCTTAACGGCTTTGGTGAGGAAGCGCACGGCAATCTTGTTGGCGTTGGCGCGTCCCAGGTTGATGTCCATGCCGGAGTGGCCGCCGTGCAGACCCGTAACGGTCAGCTGGAAGCCCTTCATGTCGGCAGGAGTGGGCATGGTGGTGTATTTGCGCTCGAAGTTGGCATCCATACCGCCGGCGCAACCCACATACATTTCACCTTCCGTCTCAGAGTCCAGATTGATGAGGATTTTGCCTTTCACAAAACCTTTCTTCAATCCGAAAGCACCGGTCATGCCGGTTTCCTCGTCAATGGTGACCAGAATCTCCAGCGGGCCGTGTTTCACGCCCGGAGTGGTCACGCATGCCAATGCGGCGCACACGCCGACACCGTTGTCGGCACCGAGGGTGGTTCTGTTGGCGCGCACCCAGCCCTTGTCAATGATGGGCTCGATGGGGTTCTTCAGGAAGTCGAATTTCGGATCGTCGGCTTGCGGCACCATGTCGGTGTGGCCTTGCAGAATGACAGGCGTGCATTTCTCCATGCCTTTGGTGGCGGGAACCGTGAACAGCAGGTTGCCGGTCTTGTCTTGTTCCACTTTCACCTTGTGGTCCTTTGCCCATTGTTTCATCCATTTGATGGCAGCATCTTCGTGTTTGGAAGGATGCGGGCAGTCGCAAAGGTTTGCAAAATTCTCCCACAAATCGTGGGGATACAGTTTCAATAAGTCTTTGTTCATTTTTTTATTGGATTTAAAAGTTTAAGTGTATATCAGTAATGCTGAAAACATCAACAATATTTTTTTCATACCTAATAAACTCTTTTTAAATGTACATCATAGTAAATTGGAGGGGATACATCCAGATCGTATTTCTGAAATTTTTCAATGGTAAGTGTATCTTTACCATTGAAATAATACTTATGCTTTGTAAAAGGTTCCTCGCCCGGCCAAGGATTTTCATTGGTGATAACAATAGAATCCCCAATCACAGAATATTTTAAATGGGATTCGAATACCAAGGTCCCATTGTAAAACTGGGTGTGATAACATGTGTCATTGATGCAAAAGCAATAAAAATCATCGGACTCTCCATATTCATCAAAAAAACGCCAAGAACCTAGAAATCTATATTGTTCTCTCGTTATGGCAATTGGGGCTCCATACGGTCCGAGAAATGTTCTTTGATGAAAGGTGTCAATCGGCTCTTCCAGCAATAATCCGAAGTCCTTATTTTCCGGACTGATAGTTGTCTTTTCACAGCACACAAATAAAAACACAGCCCAAACCAGAATTAAATAGAATGTCTTTTTTTTCATAATGGTATGTTTTAGGTGTTAATGTTTTCGTCGGAGGCAAAGATAGGGGAAAAGATGTGAAGTTGGTGCATGAGATGCATGAGGTATATGAGAAAGAAGAATTATTTATATTATCGCTCATCATTTTTTTTCGCTACCCGTTCCTCGTTCAGCGCCCTGGGTTTTCCCCAGAATCTCAGCACGGCGATTTCGGCGAGGAAGCAGAGTAGGGAGAGTATGAGGAAGTACAGCCATAAGGGCTTGCCGTTGAGTTTGTCGGTGATGCTTTTGGCAATGTTCTTGGTGTCAGCACTGATTACATCAAGGTTTTCTCCGGAGGCCTTTGCCATCTTTTTAAGGTCGCTCTCCGTGTAGCAGTTGAGGTCCGATTCCTTGCGGTTTTGGTTGAAGGCCAAAGTTCCAATGACGGCACCGTCTTTCAGGATGTCATAGAAACCACCGTCTTGTACCTGGTCGTGGAAATAGAGGGCGGTTTCGTTGCCCAAACTGCGTTGTTCGGGGATGAATTCCATTTTGGATTTTCGGGCTTTCAACGAGATGCTGCCGTCGCCGGAATTGCTGCGTAGCGGGATAGATTGCATCTGGTCGGTGCCGATAATGTTGTAGAGCTTGCCTTGCATGGCACTCATGATGCCGATGTTGTGCAGGGCCACAAACTCCAATGCGTGGCGGTGCGCGTTGCCATATTCGTCATTCATGGCCACGGCGGAAAGGATAACCTTGCCCTTTTCCACCGGATAAACGCTCAATAACGGTGAACCGTCCTCCAACAGCATGATGGTCTCGCTGCCGCTTTTCCCACTGCCAATAGTATAATGCTGCAAGGTGACAGGCATGTCCAGATGCTCGTTCTGGTTTTCCAAAGCACCTTTGAAATAGATACTTTCGGTGTTGATTCCGCTGCATTTCAGTTCTTTCTTCACCAGCGAACCGAAGGTGCCGCTGCCCAGGTTGCTCAGGAATTGTTTGCAACTCTTGTCCATCTCTTTGGCGGGGAATACCAGCAGTGTGCCACCGCTCTTGACGAACTTCGACAACTCATCAGCCAAACCGGATGAGAGTTTGGGAACTTCACTTAAAATCACCACATCGCAGTTTTTCAGCAAGGTGTAATTGACTTGTGTGTAAGGCATTGCCTGATAGTTGAATACAGAATCTTTCCCGTAGAGGGATTGCAGGAAACGGTTGTTTTCCTTGTCTTGGATGGCAATGATGTTGGTGTTGTCGGTAACTGTATAGGTGAAAAACAGTTCGTCGTCAAAAGTGATGGGGGAGTCCTCAATGACCAGGCGCGCGCATTGGGTGCCCGTCTCGTCAATGCTGTAAGTCATGCGGCAGTCGATGTAGTCGCCCGCTTTCAGGTCAATGGCGGCGATGGCTTTTTGCTTGTCGTTCACATACAGTTTCACGGGCAGCATGTTGAGGTCTTTGCTTCCGTAGTTGTGCACGCGGGCCATCAGCGTTACTTGGTTGCCCACTTTGAATACCGGGGAAAGGAACCAGCAACTGTCAATACCCACATTGCTGCGCTCCTCAAAAGGCATGGGGATCAGAAATGTGTTGGTGCTGCTGTCGGTTTTCAGTTTGGCGATATCAAAATTATTCTGCTGAAAATCCGATATATAGTAATGGACTATATTGCTTTTCTGGGAGTTGGTGCAGGTGTTTTTCTCAAAGGCCAGAATGTCGTCGAAAGCGTGGCTGTTGGAAGAAATCTTCAGCTGGTCAAGCATTTCGAGCATCTGGTCTCGGTTGAGGATATGCGACTCCTCACCAGAGAAGTTCTGGGTGGTGAGCACGAAGTCGTCGGAGAAGTCGAAGGCGTTCACGATGGCTTTGGCAGCGTCGATAGCATCATACAGCAAGGCGCTGTTCTCACTGTTGGCCTCCATGGAGTAGGAGTTGTCGAGGAAAACAGTCACGAGGTTGCCTTGTTTATTCTTCTGCCCGTTGGCGGGGATGAAGGGTTGTGCGAAGGCGAGCACCAGGGCAGCAATACCCAAGATGCGGAGCGCCAGCACGATGAGCTGCTGGATGGTCTGCTCCCGTTTGGTCTTTTTCTTGATGTCCTCCAACATTTTCACATTGGAGAAATAAACCGTCTTATAGCGTCTGAAGTTGAACAGATGTATGATGATCGGCACAAGGATAGCGGCGAGGCCTATGAGTAGTAGAGGATTTGCGAAAGCCATAATATAATTTCTCTATTAAGGGCCGCAAATATACAAAAAAAAATGTGCTGTTGGGGATTTGTTGTGAGGGGAGTTGGCGAAAGAGTGGCATGGGGATGAAAAGCCTTTGGCTGTTGGCCATCGGGAAAAATGCTAACGTCCAATTAGGTGCTTTGAGCGAGTATCTCCTCCTCGCTCAGGCCTGTAGCTTTAACCACATCGGTGAGAGGAAGCCCTAATTCCAACAGGTTATGCGCCGTTTGTAGGAGCGCTTCTTTACCTTGTTGTATTCCTTGCTCAAAGCCCTCTTGCAACGAGTGCCGGCGCATGCACTCCAAGGCATCCTGAACATCCTCGTATTCCAATATACTCTTCTCGTAATCATTCTTTTCCATAGTTGTGAGTCTTGACATTTGACATACTTCAAACAACTTCCGGAACTCCCCCGCCTCCTCGGGCATGTCCTTGAGCGACATCCTTGACATGTTCTTCAGGGCGTAGCCCCACTTGTAGGCCGGAGACCTCTCATCCGGAAACTGCGCTGCAAATTTAGACAATTCCATGAAAAACAGGATGATTTTCTTCGAAAAAATTCGGTTCTGGTTGTCCCTCAGGTGCACCGCCCAGAAATATTCCTCCCTGCCCATAAACTCCGGGGCGTTGTAGTCGAGGATATTGAACGAATAAACCGGCGGGATGTCGTACCGACGCGCACCGCGACTGGCCTCATTGCTGATGATGCGGCTGATGTATGTGATCACCCTGTCGGCGAAGTAGTCCTGACGCGCACGCTGCATCTCGATGATGAACCGCTGGCCTCGCTCGTTGGTGCAGTAGATGTCGAAAATCAGTTTCTTCTCCGCCTCAGCAAGCCCGATATGCTCGGAGGACAGGAACCGGATCTCACGGATAACCCCCACATGATCGGAGATGCAGTCGTTGAGAAAAGCGATGAGGATGTCCTTGTTCTCCTCGCTGGCAAAGACACGCTTGAAGCCAAAGTCCGTTAACGGATTGATAAACACATTGTTTGTTTTCATAATAATAA
>DGGS01000177.1 GCA_002392325.1 Bacteroidales bacterium UBA3868 | reverse complement strand
TGCGGATGATGTTGTATTGCAAAGCTTTCACATCTTCATCGTTGACACGATACTGTGCCATCGGACCGAATCCAGTGTTGATGCCGTATATGATTTTATCCTTTGAAAACTCCTTCAGATAATGGAAACTGTCCATCATCCGTTTCTTGTCTTCAGCGGTAAACACCAATGACTTGTTATTGAATAAAATATCTTCTATTTCAACTAGTTGCATAATATTACTCGCAATTTTTGTATCCTAAATTTCAAGGGTGCAAAGATATAAAAAAATATATATATAAATTTATTGGCAAATTGCCTGTCCGATAGATGCGGGAACTTAACTATGTAGTACGATAGAGAGAATATCGACCGATTCCAATTCCTTGAGTTGTTCGTTGTGCAATTTGAAATATTCGATCATGTAGTGCAAAAGATTGTTGCGGGTTTGCCGGCTGGGTATAGGACATTCGTCGTCCTTCAAAAGCAAGGAAAGATACTGGCTTTCTGCGGCAGGAACATCGTTGCGCTCGTCGAAACAATGGGGTTGGAACCGGCAGTCGGCGAGTGAGAAATAAGGATTTTCGATGGAATAATTGTTTTCGGGTAAGAATCCCAAAATGATGCTCAGCCGGATGAGAAAACGCAAAGGCAAATCGGCGGGACACTGGTCAAAATATCCGATTTTCATCACTTCGCTTTCCAGGAAGTGAAATAGCACAGTGTCGGGTCCGGCATCGTATAAAATCTTGTATATAAGTTCGTTGTAAAACAACAGGAGAGCGCTTTTCACGGGATCGAATGTGATGTTGGCGGCACTGTCTGTGCGGGACACCTCTTTCAAGAACTTCAGTCTGTCACCCGCATGGTCGTTGTAGGTGATGTTGACTAATGCCATGGGCGTGAAAAGGGAGGCGCGCATTCTGCTTTTCTTTCCGAACGCTCCTTTGATGATGAAGGATTGGGTGCCTTGCGCTTCGGTGAAAATCTTGACAATCAGGGAAGTGTCAGCGTATTTGGTGCTGTGAATGACGATTCCGGAAGTGGTGATGTTCATGCGGATGGGTTTAGTGTATGAACAGGAACTTGGTCACGATTTTCTCTTTGCCGTCCTCATCGGAAGTCATCACGAAATAGACGCCGGTGGCAGGGCGGTTGCCAAAATGATCCTTGCAGTTCCACACCAGTTGGCCGCCGTCGCTGTAACCTTGCCACACCAGTTTGCCGGAGGCATCCGTGATTTTGCACAAGGAATTGTTTTTCAGTCCTTTAACGGCGACCATTCCATCGTAGTCATGGCGCACAGGGTTCGGATAAACCAGCAAATCCTCATACGCTTCAGCTCCTTTGGTGGCAGTGCCGCGGTAACTGACCAGACCTTTGGTGGTGCCAAAGAACACTTCTCCGGTCAGATGGTCAATGGTTATGCTGTTGATCTGGTTGGAAAACAGGGGATGGTCTTCCGCTGTGAAATGCAGCAGCTGCTCTTGACCGTTCTCACTCATCAGGAACACACCGGCTTTGTTGGTGCCGATCCATTTGCGGTTGGCACCGTCCACAGCGATGGCTGTAATTTCCTCATATTCAAATAAAACGGATACATATCCGTCTTGTTCCAGCAGGATGTTGTTGGGCAATGCCGTCCCGTCGAACACTTTAGACGGGTAATAGATCACTTTCACCCCTTTGTCGGTCCCTATCCAAATTTCGCCGTCCAGGTCTTCGGCAATGCAGTACACGGTGGAGGAGTTCACGCGGGCAGCACGGTTCATGTCGATGCGCATGAACTGGTCGTCGCCCGGATTGTCGTAGGTGCCGTTTTCATTAAAGACGATGAGGTGGTAGGTGTTGGTGTTGTCATCACGGGGGAAGGTTACCCACTTGTATCCGCGTGAGTCAACGAGCAGATGCTCGGCCACAACGCCGACGGGTGTGGTGATCATGCCGTAGGTGATGTTGTAGTCGTGCCATGTGCCGTCGGGCTCAATCATCTTCAGCATCTTTAAGGCTTGGCTGTTGGTGAACCAAAGGTTCCCTTTCTTGTCGAACGCCAAACCGGAAACAAAAGTCTTGCCCTCTGCGGTGGAATCCATAATGCTGTTTTGGGCATTGTAATGCTCTGTAACTCGCTGGTTTTCACATTTGAACAATCCGTTGCCCCAGGATGCCACATACCATTCGGATTCGTTGTTGGGGTTTATGATGACATTGATGAGGTCGGTTGTGAGATGGGCGGGGTCATAATGGTAGAATTCGGATGAATTGTATTGCCATCGGTTGTGGGAGAACCAGCTCAACGAGGGATATTGGTAGGCGGGTGTGAAAGATCCGCTGCGGGCGAGTCCGGGCACAGTGGCCAGAATCCCGTCATGACTGCACATGCCCTTCACTGAAGTGGCGAAAGGTCCGTTTGCGGTGAACATTTTGGTGTAGAAGAAAGTCCGGTTTGCGGCAATCAGCCCATAACCGTCGTCTGCCACCCATACCATGTCCCCGTCCAGAACGGCTTCTTTGGCAAAGGGATAGGAGTTGTCGTCCTGGTACCATGTGGCTTTGAAGGCATGGTTGAAACTGGCATCAAAGACATCCACATAGTACATGTTGCAGATGGCGATTTCCTGGTCGTTTGCGGTGATGCTGACCACATTGTCGTATGCTCGTGTGGTGGGCATCCATTCGTTTTGGGAGCACACATAGATGGTATCCTTGCCTCCCTCATCGGCATTCCGGTTGGCGTAGAGACTGCCGGCAAAACAGATAATATGGTCGAAATCAGCATATTCGGTGTTCTCCCGCTGCCATGCCAGGAAGTTGGAAGGAATATTGTTGCTCCGTGAAATGCTGTATATGCCTCGGTTAGTGCTGATGTAGTAGCGGCTGTCGCTGACGGCCATGTCACGGGCGGTAAGCAGCGTGTCGTTGCTCTTCAGGAACCAACTGTCCTCAATCAGCAGATTGTCAAGATTGACAATCACAATCCCGAAATTGAAAACCATGTAGGCATGATTGTCGTAAATGCGGATATGAATGGGCCTTTTGGAGCCGGTCAGTTGTTTGTTTTTGATGTCGTTGACATTGTAGAGCTTGTCGTCGCGCACGAAGTCTAAATTGCCATTGTCATAACTGATAATGAGCGTTTTAGACAATTTGTCATAAGCGATTAATGCGATGTCCACATCAGAGAGTCCATCTACTTTTGACCATGATGTGATATCCGGTTTTTGATCGTTGAGGGTGCTTTTTTCCAGCATCATAATACCGCTGTGCGTGGCGGCGTACGCATACTGGTCGTCCACGGCCACCGAATGGAAACGGTGGAGCGGGATATGGCTCCGGAACTGCCCGATGGCGACCTGCCCGTGCAATCCCAGCGTTAGAATTAGCCCCATTATGGTTAAAAGTCCTTTTTTCATATTGGAATGTTTAATTGGCCCTTTTTAATGTGAGGGCGGGGATGGATGATGTTATAAGACTGATTATCAAGATGGTGGCGCCAACCCACAGGAAATCGGTGAGATGCATGCTGACCGGGTAGTATTGGATGAGGTAGTTGCCGCCGTTGCCCAATTTGACAACATGGAAGGTTTGTTGGATTAAGCAGACCACAGCACCGATCAACATGCCGGCGATGCCGCCGACGAACGAGATGAGCATCCCTTCGTAAAGGAAAATCTTCCGTATCATGTTGGCGGGTGCGCCCATGTTGCGTAAAACAGTGGTGTCGGAGCGTTTTTCCAGAATAAGCATGCCTAAAGATCCGATGATGTTGAAGGCGGCCACCAGCAGGATGAAGGCCAATATGACATAGATGATCAGTTTTTCAGACTGCATCGTCTTGAACAAAGTCTCCTCTTGCTCATATTTGTTCTTTACCTTGAAATCGGTTCCTACGATCTTTTGTATTTTATCTTGGCACTTTTTGTAGTGGTTGAGGTTCTTGAGTTGCACTTCCACGGAGGTGACTTGATGCTCGTATTGCATCAGGTCGCGCACAAATTCGATGGGGCAAAGCACATAACTGCGGTCGTTGTCCGTGTTGGTTGCAAATACTCCAGTTGGGTATAAATACCTGGTGTTGAATGCGTTGGTTGGGTCTGCCAGGTTCTTTTTGGTGCGTTTGGGGTAATATACTTTAAGCAGGTCATAACTTCGCAGGTTGATCATCAGGGTGCCGGCGGCGATGTTGCCCACCACAGCGCAAGGTTGCTCGCCGCGGTAAAAGTCGAAGGTGCCATCCACCAGCATGTCACCATATTGGTGCCGTGCGATGTAGTCGGGGGTGACCCCCTTGAGGCGAAGCAGTTCCTGACGGTCTCCGTAGGTGGTGAGAACCAGATCGCTGACTACTTCGTCCACGGCGGCGACTTCGGGCAGGGAGGTTATTTTGTCGGTTGGGAAGTTGTTGATATCAAAGGATTTGCCCTCTGTCAGCGTAATTTCAAAGTCAGGATTGAAGGCGTTGAACCAGCCGCCAATCATTTCCTCCATGCCATTGAAAACCGAGAGCACAATAATCAGCGCCGCACTGCTCACCAGAATGCCCAGCACCGAAATCAGCGAGATGACATTGATGATGTTGTGCTGTTTCTTGGCAAACAGGTATCGCCATGCGAAGAAAAAAGCCGTTTTTTGCTGTCCGGTGTTCAACTTTATTGTTTAAGAAGACGTTCGATGTTTTCCATGTAATCCAAGGTGTCGTCAATGAAGAACTCGAGTTGCGGCACCACGCGCAGTTGGCTCTTGATCCGTTGTCCCAGCCGGAAGCGGATGTCTTTGGTGTTGGCGCGCACGGCCCCGATGACGGCATCCTTGTCGGTTGCCATGTAGATGCTCAAGTATGCCCTTGCAATTGACAGGTCGGGCGTAATGGTGACATTGGTCACCGTCATCATGCAGTTGTAAACGCTTTTGCTGTCCTGCAGGAAAAGTGTTGCCAGCTCGCGCTGCAATAGGGATGATATTTTCTGTTGGCGTGTAGTATTCATTTAAGTTTGAAGGTTTGTAAGTTTTGAAAGGTTCAAGGTTCATTGAACGAAATCTGCCTGCAAAAATACAAAAATGTTCGTTGTGAATTGTTATTTTAAAGATATCCTATTTTTTTGTATCTTTGCCCGTTTTTTTTCGTGGAAGAAAGATGTTGAAGAATAAAAAGATATGTGTGGTGCTGCCTGCTTATAATGCGGAATTGACCCTTCAGCAGACCTATAGCGAGATCCCTATGGATGTGGTGGATGAGATTATACTGGTGGACGACAATTCCCACGACAGGACGGTGGAGGTGGCTAAGCAGTTGGGCATACATCATATCATTCGCCATGATGAGAACAAGGGATACGGTGCCAACCAGAAGAGTTGCTATAACAAGGCACTTGAGCTTGGCGCCGATGTGGTGGTGATGCTGCATCCGGATTACCAATACACGCCAAAATTGATTGAATCAATGGTGTATATCGTTGTGAATGAGGTGTATCCAGTGGTTTTGGGTTCCCGAATTTTGGGTAATGGCGCTCGTAAAGGCGGAATGCCGCGTTACAAGTATTTCTTCAACCGCTGCCTTACCTTCATACAAAATATGCTGATGGGACAGAAGTTGTCGGAATACCACACCGGATATCGCGCGTTTTCGGCGGAAGTGCTCCGGAAGGTGAATTATATGGCGGACTCGGACGATTTTGTCTTCGACAACCAGATGCTGGCGCAGATTTTCTATGCCGGTTTTGAGATTGCGGAGGTCACCTGCCCGACCAAGTACTTTCCAGAAGCGTCTTCCATCAACTTCCGCCGAAGCTCGAAATACGGATGGGGAGTGCTGTGGACCGCTCTCCAATACCGCCTCCAGAAATGGAAACTCGCCCACTTTGCCATCTTTGATGAACGATGATTAAAGCTAAACCGAGAACCGACTAAACCTTACAAACTGTACGAACTTTATAAACATTTAACTAAAAATATGAGAAAGAGTAAACTTGGATTGGATTTCGCACAGGTAGATGCTGCCAAGCAGATAGCGAAAAACATTGCAAATCAGGTGCAGGAATTTGTGGATGCCTACACCACAGTGACCGTAGAACGAACCCTTTGCCGTTTGATCGGCATTGACGGGGTGGATGAGAATGGTGTGCCGCTTCCCAACAGGGTGGTGGATTCCCTCTTGGAAAAAGGAGTGCTCAGTCAGGGCGTTCTGTATTTCATGGGTAACGCCATTATTGAAACCGGCATGGAACCTCAGGCGATTGCTGAAAAGATAGCCACGGGGGAAATTGATATCACAACATTGAAAATCAATGCTTTGGATAAAATCCAAGCCGCCGTGCAACCCTATATCGACGCTTGTCTGACCCGTATCAAGGGCAATGTGGCCAAGCGTAATGAGTATCTGAGCACTATCGGAGAGGGCCCGAAACCTTATTTGTACATCATCGTGGCTACGGGCAACATTTACGAGGATGTGGTGCAAGCGCAGGCCGGCGCGCGCCAAGGCGCGGATGTCATCGCCGTGATTCGTACCACGGGCCAGAGTTTGCTCGACTATGTGCCTTACGGCGCCACAACAGAGGGTTTCGGCGGTACATTCGCCACTCAGGAGAACTTCCGCATCA
>DGGS01000055.1 GCA_002392325.1 Bacteroidales bacterium UBA3868 | reverse complement strand
AGGAACTGACAGATGTGCACGATATCCAACAGCAGGTTGCCCTGTTCACCTCCATGGCTGCTGAGAAACTGCGCAAACAAGGCAGTGTTTGTCATGAGGTGATGGTGTTTCTGCTTACGAACCGGCACCGTGACGATAAGCCGCAGCAGTTCGCCAACCGGCTGATCCGTCTGCCCGTGGCCAGCGACAGCACTCTTGAACTGGTGAATGTGGCTTCCAATGCCGCCGGAGAATTAGTGCAAAAGCCCTACGAGTACAAGAAAGCGGGTGTGATTTTATCCGATATTGTGCCCAAAAACGCCATGCAAACCGCCTTGTTTGATGAGGTGGACCATCAGAAACAGGACCGGCTGATGCGAGCGTTGGATGCCATCAACAAGAAACAGGGCGCGCGCTCTGTCGTGGTGGCCAGTGCGGGCTTTCAAGGCGTGAAAATGAACCGACAGCATCTCTCTCCCAACTATACCACTGAATGGGGAGAGATTATTGAGGTTAAAGGGTGAAGAGAGGAAAGAGGAATGAGAGGCTTTTTATTGTCTTTTCACCACTAGTTGCGCATTCTCGAATTTCACCACTACGATTTCCGCACCTTTGTCGATGAGGCCGTGCTCGGAGGTGGCTTCCAAAATCTCGCCGTCAATGTTGATCTTGCCTGCAGGGCGCATGAAGGTGGACGCGACACCTGTTCTGCCCACATATTGCTGCATCCGTAAATCCTGCGCGGAGAATCCCTTGTCAGTTTCCAACTCGGTCTTTAACGCCAGACTGCCAAAACGCGTGTCGGCGGTGATGAGTTTTTTGCCCAACCATAGCGACAAGAAGAATCCGGCGGTGGTGCCAAGCACTACGATGAGTGCGCTGGTGCCCACCTGTGCGGCGGCATCCAAACTGGGGTTGAAGTTGAACTTGAACCCCACATTGAACACCATGGTCAGGATGAAGGCGGTGAATATCAGAATGATGCCGGATATGCCCGCCACACCAAATCCCGGGATGACGAAAATTTCCAACATCAACAGCAAGACACCCACAAGAAAAATGAGGATTTCCCAATGCTGGGCCAACCCTTCCAAATAGTGCGGAGCAAAAAACAGCAGCGCTCCGATAATGGCGATGATGATGGGCAGTCCCAGTCCGGGTGACTGTAATTCAAAATACAATCCACCTACGATGCACATGATCAGAATGCCGCTGACAACCGGATTGACCAGGAAGTTGATGAACTTGTCAATCCATGACAAATTCTGTTCGGTGATGGAGTAGGGGATGATTTGGGCATTTTGCAAAACTTCCTCCCGTTTTTCGGCTGTACCTTCGCAGAAACCGTTCGTTATCGCTTCTTCAGAGGTGAATGTCAGCACTTTACCCTTTTCGCTAATCCCTTTTATTTCCACATCTGGATCCACCATCGCCTGGGCGATGTCGGGATTGCGGTGGTTCTTCTCGGCGGTGGCCCGCATCAGTGAGCGCATGTACGACTGGTACTTGTCGGGCATGATCTCACCGTTCTGGTTGACCACGGAGGCCGCTCCAATAGATGAACCCGCCGCCATGTATATGCTGTCACATGCGATGGCGATCAGCGCGCCGGCAGAGGCGGCATTGTTGTTGATGAACGCAATGGTAGGCATGGGCGCGTTCATCAGCAGTGTGCGGATTTTGTCGGCTGCGTCCAACTCACCGCCGAAAGTGTTCAGCTCCAGCAAGATATAGTCCGCCTTCATTTCGGTGGCGTCTTTCACCGCACGCTCGGTCAGGCGCAATGCCGGTTTTGAGATGTTGTCATCAATTTTATAATAATATACTTTGCTTTGTGCGGATGCCGCAAAAACGGTCATCCAGCAAACAAGCAGCAGAAGGATGCTTTTGATTTTCATTATGATTTTTATTTGTAATCCTTAAAATATTACTCATTATTGGACTATTCGAGTTCCACTATGTGAGGAACAGGTAATTTCAAATCCCTTATGAAGGTTTCGGCATTGATTTTGGCTGAGAAACTGGAGAAGTCAACATGGTAAACGTCGTTGTTCTCCAGAATACGGATGGCAAATGGGGTGCCGCCCTTGTAGTCGTCAATCTGTTCCTTCAGCATGTGGGCAAGTTCCGCACTGACATCCCGAATGCTTATCACAAGCCGGACTTCCTTGCAGAGTTTCTCATAGGCCTCTTCCAAATATAGTATTTGGGAGGGTATGACATCCTTTCTTGTCTTGTCCTGTCCTGTTTTCTTGTCGTGCCAGACATTGATTTTCAAAAAGGCGCGGACAAAGAGCCGTTTCCCAGGGACGAAAAGATGTCTGTATCTGGTGAAATCCTCGCCATACAGTCCCCATTTCCAGGTGCCCTCATAGTCTTCCATCGTAATGATGCCGAAGTCTTTGTTGGTGCGTGTGACACCGGTACTCACATCATTGACCATGCAGGCGAAAGCGAAACTCTTGTTCCCTCCAAAGCGCTTTGTCAGATACTCATCGTCATTGAGCTGGAGGAGATTGGTGTTGCAGAAACTGTGTATGATAGGTCTGAATTCATCCAATGGATGTGCGGAGATGTAGAATCCGGCAACCTCCTTCTCTCGTCTGAGTTGTTCAAAGGTGCTCCAGGGTTCACACTGGGGTATTTCGGGATTGCTCTCTTTTTTCACCGTTTCATCCATGTCAAAGATGGAGAATTGGTTCTGCACACCGTTTTGGCTTTTTGAGGCAAAGGAGATGAGTTTGTCGATGTAGTTGTGTCCGGTGCCGTCTTCAATGAAGAATTGCGCCCGGTGCATTTCTGGGAAGCAATCGAATGACCCCGCCATAGCCAATGCTTCAATGCAGCGCTTGTTGCAGTTGCGCAGGTTCACGCGGGTGACGAAGTCGAAGATATCTTGGAATGGTCCATTAGCGTTGCGCTCCTCGATGATGCTGTCCACCGCGCTGGAGCCCACGCCCTTTAGTGCGGCCAATCCGAAGCGGATGTCGCCCTTGGGGTTCACGGTGAAGGTGGCGTCCGACTCGTTGATGTCGGGCCCCAGCACTTGTATGCCCTTGCGCTGCACATCCTCGATGAATACGCTGATGGTCTCAATGTCGGTGATGTTGTTGGTGAGGTTGGCCGCCATGAACTCGGCAGGGTAGTGCGCCTTCAAATAGGCGGTTTGGTAAGCCACCCAAGAGTAGCAAGTGGCGTGCGATTTGTTGAAGGCGTAGGAGGCGAATTTCTCCCAGTCGCCCCAAATCTTCTCCAGCACTTTCTCGTCGTGTCCGTTGGCTTTGCCCTGTTCGATGAATTTGGGTTTGAGATGATCCAGCTTGTCTTTCTGCTTCTTGCCCATGGCCTTGCGCAGTGTGTCGGACTCGCCTCGTGTGAAGTTGGCTAACAACCGTGACAGAAGCATCACCTGCTCCTGATACACGGTGATGCCGTAAGTGTCCTTCAGATACCGCTCCATGATGGGGATGTCATACTTGATTTCCTCACGGCCTTGTTTGCGGTTGATGAACTGCGGAATGTAGTCCATGGGCCCCGGACGGTACAGCGCATTCATGGCGATGATGTCTTCGAACTTGCTGGGCTTCAGTTCTTTCAGATATTTTTGCATGCCAGGCGATTCAAACTGGAATGTGGCTACCGTGTCGCCGTTGCAGAATAATTGGTAGGTTTCAGGATCGTCAATGGGAATGGCGTCAATGTCAATATCTTCCCCTTTCGATTTCTTGATGTTGCGCAGCGTCTCCTTGATGATGGAAAGCGTTTTCAA
>DGGS01000116.1 GCA_002392325.1 Bacteroidales bacterium UBA3868 | reverse complement strand
GACAAGAAGAGTCGCGACAAGTTGGGCGAGGCGCTGGCCAAGCTCTGCAACGAAGATCCCTCTTTCCATTCGCATTTTGACGAGGAAACCGAGGAGACCATCATCGCCGGCATGGGCGAACTACATTTGGAAATTCTGGTGGAGCGCATCCGCGACGAATTCAAGGTGCCCATCACCGTTGGCGAACCGTCGGTATCGTTCCGCGAGACCATTACCACCTCGGTGGAGCAGGCCTACAAGCATGTGAAACAGAGCGGCGGTAAGGGACAATTCGCCAATACCGTCATCCGCTTTGAGCCCAACCCGGGCAAGGGATTCGAATTCATCGATGTCACCAAGGGCGGCGTTATCCCCAAAGAGTACATTCCTTCTGTTGAAAAAGGACTCCGCAAAGCCATGGAGAAGAGCCCGATGGCCGAATACCCCGTGGTGGATGTGAAGTGCGTACTGGTGGACGGCAGCTACCACCCCGTGGACTCCAGCGACATGGCCTTCCAACTGTGTGCCGCACAATGTTTTAAGCAGGCCTTCAAGAAAGCCAATCCCATCATCATGGAACCCGTGATGAAGATTGAAGTGAACACGCCGGACGATTTCATCGGCAATGTCACCCGCGACTTGAACAAGCGAAGAGGACGCATCGAGAACATGCGCCGTTTCCGCAAGGGATCTCAGAAATTGGACGGCTTCTGCCCACTGATGGAGATGTTCGGTTACGCCACTGCGCTACGCAATGTCACCTCCGGCAGAGCCAACTACTCCATGGAATTTTACCAATACATGCCGATGCCTGCCGCCAAGCAGGAAGAGATATTGAAAATGAGGAGTGAGAGGTAACTTGTAAAATACAACACTGGGCAAAGTAAACCATATTAAGCCGACAGGGTAATTCTGTCGGCTTTTTTGGGTATAATATCAAAAGTTATTAACATTGCGTTTTTAATAACGCAAATATAGTATTTTTGAAACTTCAAAAAATATCCACTAAAAATCAACAAATATGAGAAAAACGTACTTATTTTTAGCCCCAACACTGGCTTTCGCATTGAGTTTTTTAATGCCGATTCAGCATTTGCAGGCGCAGACAATCTGGGACGGCACTGCCGACATTTCCTGGTTTGATGCTTCCCAAAACACTTTTGACATCTCCACTCCAGAGCAACTTGCGGGCGTAGCCCAGCTGGTAAACAGCGGTACCACCACATTCGAGGGCAAGACCTTGAACATGACCACCGATATTTGGTTGAACAGCACGGGTGACTCCACTAACAACTGGGTGCCCATCGGCGGCGGTTCCCCATCCAGTGAGTCCACCGGTACGGGTAATGCCTTCCGTGGGGCCTTCAATGGTCAGGGGCACACCATCTACAATCTGTATTGCGACAAGGGCAACACTTTCCACGGAGGTTTAATCGGATGCGTTCAAAGCCCATGTACCATTGACTCTTTAGTAATGATCAACCCTGTCGTGAAATCTCGCGGCATGATGGGTGCTATCGCCGGTTTTACCCGTACGAGCGGTAATGTTTACATTCGCTACTGTTTAGTGGTGAACGCCCGCTTGGAAGCACCCGCCAACACTGATGCCACCAGCAACAACAACAGTGCTTGCATCATCGGTGCTGCCTACAACAACACCTCGTCCTATTACACATACATACAAAATTGTGGTGCCACCGGTTCTATTACTGGATATTATGTTTCTGGCATTTGCGCCAGCGGCGAGCATTCCAATCTTCAAAACTGCTATTTTGCCGGAACCTTAAACGATCGCGGTTCCAACCACGGAGCCATGTCTGCCTGGGGTGCTTCTGTGAACAACTGTTATTCGTATTGTAATGTATCCGCTTCCAGCGGTGCCAGCAACGGCACTGAAGTATCTCAAGCCTACATGCAGTCCGATTCTATCATCACAGACCTTGGAGATGCCTTCAAGATGGACAACGGCATCAACAACGGTTATCCAGTGATGTCCTACATGGCAGGTGTGGACCCCATTGAAGTCAGCATCTGTTCTGGCGAGTCGGTCACGATAACCGCTTTCGGCTATGACTCTTACCAATGGAGCACCGGAGCCACTACAGCATCCATCACGGTGAGCCCGACCACCACAACCACCTATACGGTAACCGGCACCAGTAATGGCACTTCTTTCACACACACCTCTACGGTTACAGTTTTTCCACAGGCCGTTATCACCGCTTCCGTTGTTCCCAGTGGCGACAACCAAGTTCACGCCACGGTAACTCCCGACCAAACCACTATCGGTTGTGGCAGCACAGGCACCGTACAATTCACGGTTACCCCAGATGCCAATTACCGTGTGTCTCGCGTAACCTTGAATGGAACTGAAATTTTCGGAGATGTCTTCGGTGAGGGTACCGCCACCATCACGGTTGATCCCAACGGAACACTGGGCGAAGTGAAGATTTACCTCTCCAACACATACACCATTTCCGCACTGATTCTCACCGACTTGGGCGACACCCTTCACTTCAACAACTTGGTACAGCCCTATGGCAACAATGGTATAAACACCGTGAACGCCGGCAGCAATGTGCATTACGACTTCAACAACACCGCACGCTGGCATCTCACAGGCGCTATTGTGGATGGAATATTTGTCACGGACAACTCTTATGATTTCAATAACATCCACGAAAACCACACAATAGAAGCTACCTATGTGGACAGCTGCGGTATCGCTTCCATCCCGTTCAGCGAAGATTTTGAAAGCGCCACCAGCAGCAGCGTTCCCGAATGCTACGAACGCATTACACCAAACACTTATCCTTATGCATACAGCTATTCCTCCTACGCTCATAGCGGCAGCAACACCATCTATTTCTACTCCTACACGGCGAGCACTGAACAATATTTCATCCTGCCTAAAGTGCTGGACACCAACAACTACCCGCTCAGCAGTTTGATGGTAACTTTCTATGCCAGAATGTCCGACGCCAGCAACTCCATTACCGTGGGCACCATGACTGACCCCACGGACGCTTCCACTTTCCGCGCATCGCAAACATTCACCAACAACACCACTAACACCCAGGAAGAGCATGTTGTATATCTCGGCAATGCCGCCCGTGGCGAATATATCGCTTTCAAAG
>DGGS01000233.1 GCA_002392325.1 Bacteroidales bacterium UBA3868 | reverse complement strand
GGGCCTTGTTGTTCTCCTTGGTATAGAACTGCTCGGCGCCTTTGGCTGCGGTGACCATGTGGAATACCGCGTCATAGCTCTCCAGCAGTTGCTGTTTCTCATCCATTCCCACAAAATCCATCACGCGTTGCCATTTTTGACGGTCCATATAAGCGGCGGTATCCATCGTGCCGCGGTCGCAGACCAACAAAGCGGGTTTGCCGGTGGCTTCCGCGATACGGATCATGCAGTCTTCCATTGCCAACTGGAATATGAGTTTGTTGGCTTCCGTGATAAAAGAGAGTTCCTCATCTTTCGTCAGAAAATCGGCACCCGCTTGAATGAACAGTGTCGCCGACTCGGGCAGTGTGAAAACCGCATAACCCAAAGCGGAATATTTGGTTTCGATTCTTTTCAGGATGGTGGATTTTCCGGCGCAGGGGCCGCCTGTAAGTACTATTCGTGTAACCATTGGCAATCAGTAGAAAACATGTTGTGAAACCTTTCGAAAAAGATGGAGCAAAAGTACACAATATTTCCCAAATTTCACATCATCCGGGTGAGATGCACCGCTTTTTTTGTACTTTTGCAGCCGAACGAAATTATGAGTAAGAATACAAATCCCACACAGATTGAAATCAAGAACCGGAAGGCGGAGTACCAGTACTTTCTGCTCACTTCCTACACAGCCGGCATCGTGCTGACCGGCACGGAGATCAAGTCCATCCGCGCGGGTCGTGCCAACATCACGGACTCATACTGCTCGTTCGTGAACAACGAGCTGTGGGTCCACAACATGCATGTGAGCGAGTACGCCAACGGCAGTTACAACAACCACCAGCCGAAGCGCGACCGCAAGCTGCTGCTGAACAAGAAAGAGATCCGCAAACTGCTGTCCAAACTCAACGAGCGCGGTTTCACCATCGTGCCTACCCTGCTGTGGATCAATGAAAACGGATATGCCAAATTGGACATCTCCTTGGCCAAGGGCAAAAAATTATACGACAAACGCGAAAGCATCAAAGAGAAAGATGAGCGCCGCAGAAAACAACAGGAGGACGAATAATGACCACAGACCTTATCGACAATCCGGATTACATGCCGCTGCCTGAATCGTTTGATTCGAAGGAAAAACTGTATTACAGCATGGGGGAAACCTGCGAGATTTTCCAACTCCCCGCCTCCACTCTCCGCTATTGGGAAAAGGAATTCGATGTGCTGAAGCCCCGCAAGAACAAGAAAGGCGACCGTTTCTTCTCCAAGAACGACATCGCGCTCATCCGCACCATCCACTACCTGACCAAGGTGAAGGGGTACACAATCCAAGGCGCACGCGACGCCCTGAAGAACAATTTCATCCAAGAGGCCGATAACGCCACCATCATCGCATCCCTTACAGAAATCAAGGAGATGCTACTGAAAATCAAAAAAGAGTTGGATTAAAGCCGACTATTTTTCCGCCGTTTTATCTTTCAAAAAATCAATCAGTTTCCGCATTGCGCGGCCACGATGGCTGATGCTGTTTTTCTCCGCATCGCCCATTTCAGCGAAGGTCTGGTCGTAGCCATCGGGCATAAAAACGGGGTCGTAGCCGAAGCCGGCGGTTCCGCGCGGTTCCTCGATGATCTGCCCATCAACGCGACCTTCAAAAAGATGTGTCTCGCCATCCAACACCAATGCCACCACCGTCTTGAAGCAGGCCTTGCGATTGGTCATGCCTTTCATCTCGGCCAGCAATTTGTTCACATTGTCCTGATAGGTGCAATGCTCGCCGGCATAACGGGCGGAATAGACGCCAGGGGCACCATACAGCGCTTCCACTTCCAGTCCTGTGTCATCGGCGAAGCAGTTGGTGTGGTAATGCTCCACCACATATTGGACTTTCTGCAAAGCATTGCCTTGCAGGGTGTTGGCGGTTTCGGGAATTTCTTCCATACAGCCGATTTCACGCAGGTTTTTCAGGTTCCATTCCTCACCCAGGATGGCACGTGCCTCCTGGGTTTTATGTTCGTTATGAGTAGCGAAAATCATGTCCATAATATAAACAGAAAAAGATGGCATAATTGCTTATGTCATCTAACCTTAAGTGTAAAAAAATTGGGTAACCGCCTGTTACTGAGCGGCACCGCTTACTTCGATGGCTTGTTTGCCTCTGTAGTAACCACATTCCGGACAAATACGGTGAGTCAGGATGGGGGCGCCACAATGGCTGCAAGTCGTCAACTGAGGAGCAGTAATGAAATCGTTTGCTCTTCTCTTATCTCTTCTCATTGCTGAGTGTCTTCTTTTAGGATTCGGCATAATATCTAAATTTTATAGTTTTTAATCAAATTTCAAATTCTTCAACGCATCCCATCTCGGATCGGGTTCTTTTTCGGCCTGAGAATGTTCCATCTCCTCCAATTTCCTCATCACCTCCGGATCACAGGTCGGGTTACCGTCCTCATCATCCTCATGGACAATGCGATGCGGCAGCGCAAGGAAGATGGATTCATAGACGAAGTGGAAAATGTCCAGTTCGTAAGTGTTCTCATCCATCACCCAGATGTCATCGTCATCCTCATTCTCCCCTTCTTCCACAGCAGGCACCAGTTTGACAATCAGACGGGTGTCAAAATCCATCGGGATGGTGACCGGAAGCAGACAACGGTCGCAAGGAGCCACCACTTCCCCTTCGAAATGGCAGTTCAAATCCACCAATTTCTCAGTTTTTTTCATTTCAACCCGCAAATGCACATCACCGTCGCGGACATCGGAAATTTCAGCCAACTCAAAGAACTCTTTATTGCATTCTATTGAATAACAATAAGTTCCATCTTCAACTCCGGATAACCGAAGCTTAAATTGCTCCTTTAAGTCCTTTATATCCATCGTTTGAATTTTTGGGTTGCAAATATATGTTTTTTTTGATATCAAAACATTCATTACAAACAAATTATTTTTCTCTTAAAAAAAAGAGACCAAACTAAAGTATTTATATTGATTTTTATATTTTTGCATTTCACATAAAATAAATTATGAGAAGAGCATTCGCATTTTTGTTCATATGGTTTGTTTGCGCCTTGGGCTCATACGCCCAATCCGTGGTTTTGATGGGTTCGCAGCAATCCGTAACAAATTGTAACATAATTATTTATGATGATGGTGGATTGAATGGGAATTATGCTTCCAATGTCAATGAGACCTTAACCATTCTGTCTAACGACCCCAACAACGGGTGCGTTATGGTGGAAATCACCGATTTGGACATTGACACCACCGACACGCTCACCATATACGATGGCGTGGGAACCACTGGTCCTGTCTTGCACAAAATCAACAACAGCAACTACGATGTCACCGGCACTTTCCGATATGCGGCCACAATTCAAAACAACACAGGGGCCATCACTTTGCAATTCACCTCCGACGCTTCGGGTGTAGGCACCGGCTTTGAAATCCGTACCAGCTGTATAGCCCCATGCCAGCGCATCACGCTTGAGATCGACTCTGCAAACTGCTCGCATCTTCCGCGTCTGGACCCCGACGACGGCTATTATTACATCGACCTATGCCCATACGACACGCTCCATTTCAGTGTGAACGGTGTCTATCCCGACAATGACTTCAGTTATCATCAATCCGACAACCAAACCACTTTCTTATGGGACTTTGACTTGGAAGAGATAGACAGCATCGGAGGCCATTCGGTGGATTACTATTTCACACCGGGGAGAGGATACGATGTGTCCATCAGCGCTGCCGATCAGACGCAGTGTCTGTCGCTGATTCCCATCACCTTCCGCGTGCGCACCTCCAAAAATCCCATCCGCAACACCAGTCCGTTGCCTACCGTGTGCAGCGGCCAGCGTTTGGATCTGACCGTGGGCTACGACCAGATTTCCTATCTTCAGCTCGACTCCGTGGGCAGCGAACAAATCACCTCACTGGGCGTTCTGGACACCGTATTCCTGCCCGACGGCATCAGTTGCCCACCCTACGGATACTACTACCGTTCATATGTGAACTTCACCTCTTTCGCGCCCACCGCCACCATCACCAACGCCAACGACATCCTCTTTGTCCGCATCAAGATGGAGCACTCCGCCATTGAGGACATCCGCATCAAGCTGTTCTGCCCTAACGGTAGCTCCTGCCGCATCGTGCCCGACTACCAGAATGACGGTTGGGGCGGCATAACGCACAATTTCCGAACGAACCTGGGGCGCGCCAACCGGTTGCAGGAAGTAACCAGCTGCAACCCTGCCCAAAACCCCATGGGCGAGGCCTGGAATTATGTTTGGTCAAACAATACGACATTGGGCTATCAATATGCCAACGGCACCTACGGTTACTGCTACGAGCCCGTCAATGTGCATTACATCTACAATCCCATGTGGGACGACGGCACATACTCGTATGTGATTGATTCGAGCAATGTGGCCAACATGACACAGATTTACCATCCCAACGAGAGTTTCGCGGGCATGGTGGGTTGTCCGCTGAACGGCAACTGGTACATTGAAATACAGGACCTGTGGACCAACGACAACGGGTATCTGCACGAATGGGAAATCGCCCTAGACCCTCGCCTACTGCCCCAAAACTGGTCATACGCCGTCAACATTGACACCACCTATCTGGTTGGACCGGGAGCCAACTGCATGTATGTCATCCCGGATCAGGATGGTGATATCCCCTACACCGCTGTTGTGGTGGACGAATTCGGTTGTGCCTACGATACCGTTGTGCCATTGCATGTGGTGCGATCCCCGAAGCCCGAATTAGGCGAGGATTTCAACACCTGCTATGGCGACCGCACCATCATCGCCTCCCATTATGATGCCCCCAACACCGAGTATTTTTGGAATACTGGCGACAACACACCTGATATTGAGGTGGTTAGTTCCGGCGACTATTCCGTATTTATCGCCACTACCGACACCACTTTCAATTTGACCTGTTACGGCAGCGACACCATCCACATGGAGGTGCTGGAAGTGCCCCATGCGGATTTCACCCTCAACGACACCAGCGGGTGCACGCCTGCCACCATACGAATGACCGACCTTACCACGGCTGACAACCCGGATTACCAGTACGAATGGTCTATCCTTAGGGAAGACGGTTCACTGGCCTACGCCTCCCCCAACAAAAATCCCGTTTTCACCATTGAAGAACCGGGCACCTACTCTGTCTATCTCCGTGTCAGCACCCCAGAGGGATGCGCCGACTCACTGTACAAATGGAACTGCCTGCATATCTATCACAAACCCATCGCCGAGTTTGCGTCCTCGCCCGAAATATCCTTGTTTCAAGAGAGTGGAGGCACCATCCATTTCCACAACTACGCGGACTCCACCATGCTCGGAGACGGCGGCCTTGGGTTTGTCTGGGATTTTGGCGACGGCACCACCGACTCCTCAAATTTCTCGCCCGACCACACCTACGCCTCCTGGGGCGATTACGATGTGACATTGACCATGAGCAGCCAGCAAAACTGCTCCAGCCAAATCACCCATACTGTGGTCATTGAGGACGACCTCATCTTCCCGAACATCATCACCCCCAATGGGGATAATGTCAACGACTGCTTTGCCATTCAGAATCTGAACACAAATTACAATCCCGAAGATCCCGATCAATTCAGGAGCAACGAATTGTTCATTTATGACCGGTGGGGCAAATCCGTGTATCACGCCAAGAATTACGACACCTACTCGATAGACGGAAACATCACCAAAGGTTCACAGTACTTTGACGCCAGCAACCTCAGCGACGGGGTTTACTATTACTCCTTCTATTACAAGGGGAAAGTGAAAACCGTTGATTATCACGGTTCTATTACCGTTATTCGATAAGAAAAACACTGCCGATGGAGAAATTAAAAACATTATACCACAAGATATTCACCCCCCAGTTTATCCGTTTCATTCTTACCGCCATACTGAACACCGGGTTCGGATTGTTTATTAACTACGTGTTCCTGTTCATCTTTGAGCATCTGCTCAAAATCAACCATGCGTATATCATCTCCAATTTCCTGGCCACCATCGTCAGCATCTTATTCAACTTCAAGACCTACGGCATTTTGGTGTTCAAAAACAAGAATAACAAACTGCTTTTCCGTTTTCTGATGGTCACCTCGTTCACTTACTTGCTGAACATTGGTGGCATTGCGCTGCTGGAGCATTTTGGGAGCAGTAATAACTATCTGAACATCACGCTAATGGCAATTCCGGTTGGTTTGCTGAACTACATATTAAACAAACACTTTGTCTATACGGACAAAGCCAAAAGATGGCATTGGTTCTGCCTCGTCGGGGTACTGATAGTGGAATTGGTCCTGTTTCTGATTCTGAAATATTAGCGTGCTTTCGGAAAGATTCCGAACACTGCCGAGCCGCTACCCGACATGGCGGCGTAGAAAGCGCCTGATTCGTAAAACTTGCGTTTGATTTCCGCAATTTGGGGATATTTTGGGAAAACCGAATCCTCGAAATCATTATAGAGATACTTTTTCCACTCGTGCACGGGCACATTGTGCACCACTTCCGCGAAGTTCACATCGGACTCGTGTGGGCGCACATGCGCGTAGGCCTCGCGCGTGGAAACCGACACCTCCGGTTTTTCAATAATAATATTGTATGCGGAAAGATCCAGGTCAACGGGCGTCATTATCTCGCCTCTTCCTTCGGCGAATGCCGGTTTGTTGTCGATGAAAAACGGCACATCACTGCCGAGTTGCGCGGCATATTGCTTGAGGTCCACATTATCCAAGGGTAATTTAAACTGTTCAGTCAGCATTTTCAGCACAAACGCCGCATCGGCGGAACCGCCACCCAGACCCGCACCGGTAGGGATATGCTTCTCCAAACGGAGACGCACACCCTGAACACCGAAATCGCGCTCCAGCAATCGAAATGCCTTCACACAAAGATTGTCGCTGTCCGGACCGATATCTTGCGCACTGTCGCATACAAACTCAAGCCCACCAGCAATCGGTTCCAAAGACAAAAGGTCGGAAAACGCATCCGTAGGATAGAACACGGTTTGCAAATCGTGGAACCCGTCATCCCGTTTTCGGATAATGTTCAGTCCGAGGTTAATTTTGCAATTGACGAGGGAGGTGGGCATGGGGAGGGGAATTTGAACTATGAACTATGACTATGAACTA
>DGGS01000223.1 GCA_002392325.1 Bacteroidales bacterium UBA3868 | reverse complement strand
TGTAGGCGGCCGCATGGAAAATGACATTGGGATGATAATGCTCAAACAATTTGATCATCAATTCTTTATCGCAAATGCTGTGAATGTGCAAATCGATATCTTTCATATTGTTGGTCTGCAACAGCTCATTCTGCAAGAAGAAGCAGGGTGTCTCGGCCTCGTCCACGAGTACCAGTCGTTTGTATTGGAACTGGAGCAACTGGCGCACAATCTCACTGCCGATGGAACCGGCGGCACCGGTGATGAGGATGGTTTGACCGTTCAGTTCAGGGTTCAGCAGCGACAAGTCCAGTTGGATGGGGTTGCGTTCCAAGAGGTCTTCAATCTTTACCTTCTTGATCTGCTTGAAACTCAGGTTTCCATTCAGCCATCGGGACACGGGCGGCACTTTGAGCACTTTCACATTGTGCGGCAGCGCAATTTCCGTGATGGCCTTCACTTTGGCGTTGCTGATTTTCTGCACCGCGATGATGAGGAATGAGATGTTGTTGGTGCTGAGGTAGTCATCCAGCATTCGGAAATCATAGACATGCAAACTTTCCAGTTGCATCCCGATCTTGGCGGGATCGTCGTCGAAGAAAGCCAGCACATTGTATTTGCTGGCGTTGTCACGGTCGATGGTGCGCTTGGTGATGATACCGGAGTCGCCTGCACCGAATATAATGATGTTTTTGCGGGAGCGGACCGGATTCATCGTTTCCAGATAATACATCTTGAAAGCAAATCGGTAAATCAGCAGTAAGACGGTGGTGATGAAGAATTCCATCATCCATACAGAATTGGGAATCAGGAATTTACCTTTAATGGTGAAAACCACAAGATTGATGAGGGCCACGGTCAGCGTGCCGCAGAAGCAGGCCCAGAATATCTTGACCACATCTTTGGTGCTGGTGTAGCGTACCACCAGATGGTGGGTTTGGAATATTTCGAAGAAGATGAACCGCAGGGTGAGGAGTATGATGGGGGCGTAAATCCAGTCGGTGTAGTTAAGGTGTGTGGGCAGTTTGAAGTTCGCCCGGATAATCATCGTGAGGAAGATGGAAATGGCCACCACCAGCATGTCCAAAGACATAATCAGCCATGCCGGTGTGATATGCAGGTTGCGGATTCTCAGGTATAGTTTCTTTGCAGGTGAATTCATTGTGATAATCTGCCAATTTTCGGCGGCAAAAGTACAAAAAATACCAAATAGGTAGAAATGCGATAAATCGCGTTTCTACTCTTTAATGTACACGCGGGGCACGCGTTTGGAAATGCGGGTGAGCAGCTCGTAGCTGATGAGTCCTGCGGCCTCCGCCATGTCGGACACGGTGTTGCCTTCGCCATAGACTACCACTTCGTCACCCTCGTGGATCGCGAGTCCTGTCACATCCAGCATGCACATGTCCATGCAGATTTTGCCGATGACGGGCACTTTCTGCCCTTGAATGATGACGGTGCCTTTGCCATTACCCAGCTCACGCGGGTAGCCGTCGGCGTATCCGATGGGGATAATGGCTACTTGCGCGTCGCGTTTCAGCTTCCAACTGCGGTTGTAGCCGATGGTTTCGCCGGCAGGGATGTGCTTCACCTGCGTGATGACGGTTTTCAGGGTGACCACATTGTGCAGTTGCGGTGCCACTTCAGCGATTTCGGTGCATCCGTACAGACTGATACCAAGGCGCACCATGTCGAACTGCGCTTCCGGGAACCGGTAAATGCCGGCGCTGTTTAGGATATGGCGCAAAATCTTGTAGTCGAAGGCGGCGCAGAGCTGGTCGGTCATCTGCTGGAACAGGGCAATCTGGTGGTGCGTGTAGGCGTCCTCGCGCGGGTCCTCGGCAGCGGCCAGATGCGAGAACACGGAGGCGATGTGCAGTTGCGGGTTTTGTTTCACAAATTCAATCAGTTGCGGAATGTCTTGCTGGTCGAATCCCAGCCGGTGCATGCCGGTATCGAGTTTGATATGGATGTTGAACTGTTGGATTTGCGGGTGTTTTTTAAGCACTTTGACCAGTTCGCCGAGGTAATAGAAATTGAAAATTTCGGGTTCGAGGTTTTGTCTGACCATCACATCGAAACTATGCGCTTCGGCGCCCAGCACGATGATGGGGGTTTGGATGTGGCGCTTGCGCAGGCGCACGCCCTCGTCGGTGTATGCTACCGCCAGATAGTCAATGTGTTGCGCAACAAGTTCGTTCACCAGTTCCACATCGCCGAGGCCGTAGGAGTGGGCTTTCACCATGGCCACCATTTTAGTGTTGGGGCGCAGGTGGGCGCGGTGGAGGTTGAGGTTGTGGGTGAGCGCGGGCAGACTGACATTGAGGATGGTAAGATGCGTCATGTGCTGCAGTTTGGCCACAATGTTCTCGAAGTGGGAGTTGCGCGCGCCTTTTACCAGGATGCACTCGTAGGAGAACTCCGGCAGGTTGCTGATAAACTCTTCGGTGGAAGCGAAAAACTCGCTTTTCGGACAGGTGAAGCAGTGACGGTGTGCTAGCAGGTGACTCCCGATACCGATGAACCGGTGGATGTGGTGCTCCTCAAGTCGCCGGTTAAGTTCCTGGTAATCTTGGTCGTTGAGGTCTCCCACTTGCTCAAAGTCCGAGAGGATGAGCGCCTTGTCGGGCAGTTGGGTTTGGGTGTCCAAGAAGTCCAGAGCGGCATACAGTGAATTGGTGTCCAAACTGTAAGTGTCGTTGATCACCACGGAGTGGTTGAGCCCTTCCATGATTTCCATGCGCATGCGGATGTGGGTGAGGCGAACCAATCGTTGGTTGATGGTGTCGGGGTTAAGACCGAGTTCCAGCATGGTCACGATAACATGGGTGGCATTCTCGATAGATGCGGAGTCCAGGAATGGAATGCTGTAGGTGAACTGGTTGATAGTGAGAAGAGTATGATTGTCTTCGGTGGTGTAGGAAACCGGATAGGTGGATTGCGGACTACCCCAGGATATTTTTTGCAAGTGGTCGTATTCGGGAAGGGTGAGGAGGGTGTTGAGTTCGGGGTTGTCGTCGTGGAAGACCAGTTTGGAGGCATGCTCAAAGAGTTTGAGCTTCTCGATGGTCTTTTGCGCCTGGTTTTGGAAAAACTGGGCGTGGGCCATGCCGATATTGGTCAGGATGCCGATGGTGGGTCGGATGATGTTGGCGAGGGGTTGCATCTCGTCGGGTTTGGAGATGCCGGCTTCGAAGATGGCCAGGTTATGGTGTTCAGACATGCGCCAGACAGAGAGGGGCACGCCGATTTGGGAGTTGTAGCTGTCGGGACTTCGCACGATGAGGAAGTCGTCGTTGAGCATAGTGTTGAGCCATTCTTTGACAATGGTTTTGCCATTAGAGCCGGTGATGCCGATGACGGGGTAGTGGAATTGGGAGCGGTGGTGTTGGGCGAGGGTTTGCAGGGCGGCGAGAGTGTTGTTCACAACGAGGAAATTGCCTTGCGGGTCGAGGTTGGCGGCGGCGGGGTCAGAGACCACGAAGTTGTGCACGCCGTCGCGGGCCAGTTCGGGGATGTATCGGTGGCCGTCGTTCTTGCCGGTATTGAAGGCGAAGAAGAGGGACTCGTCGGGTTTGCTGATTTTCCGGCTGTCGAAGCACAGGCGGGTGATGTCGATTCTGTCATCGCGGATGATGCTCTCCAACGGGTTGATTATATGGGCAATATCGGTAATGGTCATTTCCAGTAAATTTCGGTGCAAAGGTATAAAAATATTCGTGTGGTTATATGTTTGGAAAAAGTAGGGGTAAACTTGTTTTTTTATTATTTTTGCATTCTTGGTAAGTTTAAAAGAATCGTTATGGCTCACAGGTGTTTAATATTGATCCTATGCCTGATCCAATGTGCGTGGATTACGGCGCAAGAGGTGTATCCTGACAATGTGGAGGATTCGGATTGTGCCACCGGAGTTGAGGCGTTGGCATGGGGTATCGAGCGTGGGGTTGAGAGCCAGCCCTTGTCCCATATGTATGCTCAGCCTTTTATAGGAGATGTTGACAATGACGGGGAATCAGAGGTAGTAACGGTGGGTTATGATATTTCGCCCCACTACTCATCATCCATCGTGATATATGGTCAGAACCTGCAGTTGAAGACCTCCTTCACAGTTCCCCAAATGTATGTTTACGGTGGGTATCCCATAGCCGTGGCCGATGTGGATAGGGATGGGATTGCGGAGATATTCGTTCATGGCAATGACGGGCATTTGCGATGTTATCATCCCGACGGGGTGCTGCAATGGACATCCGATGCGATGACGTCAGCCGAGAGGTCACCGAGTCTGATTGTTGCGGATGTGAACGGGGACGGCACACCGGAGATATGGTCATTGGACAAGATATACAATGCCGTGACAGGCAAATTGTTGGTTTCGGTTCCTGAGATTATCGGGTGTTCCTTGTTGTTCATGGGCGGCGAGAGTGTGCGTGGTAGGGCCGCTATGCCCGTGTTCGCCGATTTTGATAATGACGGCATCTTGGAACTGGCGGGAGGTAACAAGGTTTATAAAATAGGCATAACCAACACTAACGGCACATCGGGAAACAGTGTCGTCCTATGGAAGACCATTACGGGCAATGGAGCAGGTGATGGACTCACCTCGGTTGCGGACATTGACCTTGACGGTTATTTGGATGTGGTGGTGGTCCAGAGCGGCCAGATGTATGTATGGAAGCCATATTACGGTAGCACGAGTTTCCCAGTAGCAATAGCTTTCTGCCCGTACAGTGCTCCCACCTCGGGTTCTCGCGCTTTGCTGGCCGATGTGGACAATGACGGATATACGGAGATACTCTTCACATATGTGACTAATATTGCGGCCTATAAGTATGTGTCAGCAACACAGGGCCTGCAGCAGATGTGGCAAAAGAGCACCACCGACCTTTCCGGAGCCACGACTATGACCGCCTTCGACTTCAATCAGGATGGTTTTGTTGAGATTGTTTATCGCGACGAAACGGACTTGCGCATCATAGACGGGACCACAGGGAACAACATATCCACATTCGCGTGTTTGGCCCCGACAGCAGTTGACTATCCCGTTATCGTGGACTTGGACCGAGACGGGCAGGCCGAAATGGTTGCCTCCTACAATACCTACAACACCAATGAGGATAAACATGCTAAGCTACAGGTTTTCCGGAGTCCGGCGAATGTTACTTGGGCTCCGGCGCGCTATGTGTGGAACCAGCATGGGTACAATGTGGTGAATGTGAACAATGATCTTACGGTGCCAGTGGTTAATTTCAACCCCGCTACGACATTCGTGGACCCGCAGGGAGTGGTGCGTCGTCCGTTTAACAATTTTCTGCAGCAAGCCACTATGTTAGACATGTACGGGAGACCGTTCGTTCCGCTGGCGAATGCTACAATGACGAACGACACTAGCGTTTTGTTTGAAAACAGCGAGATGGTCATCACCTACCGGTTTTGTAACACGGGAAGTCTGGTTTTGAACAGTCCGTTCACCATCACCTATTATGCGAACGCACATCAGGAGACAGTGATCCATACAGAGACGGTGAATACACCGCTCCAAGCGGATGACTGTATGTATATCACAGTTCGGTTCACAGCGGCCGAACTTGCCGCGCACCCAAATTTGGACAGCATAGTCGTTGCCGTTAATGGTAATGGCATCGCCCAATTAGGAGGTCAGCAGGAGGAGTGTGATCTGACGGACAACATCATGTCGTTTTCCATCAACCCATGCCCAATCCGACAGAGTACGGTGTTGGCGGACATCTGTTTGGGGGAGTCCTATGTTGATGAAAACTTCAATATTTCCGCCGAGGATATTCCGGAGGCGCGGGAGTACCATTTTTTCAGAAGAATCCAGATTGGGGACTGCGACAGTGTGGTCCAGTTGAAGTTGCGGGTACACGCCGTGTTGCACCATCAGATAGTGGAGACCATCTCGCAGGGGGCCGATTACAACCAACACGGGCTGTTCATACTCCAGGAGATGCTGTCGGACGTCACTCGTATTGACACCAGTGTGGTGTTGGAGAGCGTTTATGGGTGTGACAGTGTGTTGGATATCACGCTTTATATAGCGTTTCCGGAAGTGGAATTGTATCTGCCAAATGCGATCACAGCGAACAAGGATGGAGAGAACGATGTTTTTTCAATTCCGGAGTGGGTGCAGTCGCAGATTGCGGATTTTGAGATCCACATATTCAACCGTTGGGGCGAGATAGTGTATTATTCGCCGGATAAGAATTTCAGATGGGATGGGCATGTAAGCGCAAATGGCTCTGTTTACCATAGTATTGTGTATGTTTACATCATCCGTTATACGGATTTGAAGGGGGAAAAATATGTTCGCAAGGGAACGATCACAGTGTTGTGATGTTGCAAAAGGCAACTAACAGTGTTTTTTTATCTGAAATAGAGTATAGATTCTTCTCAAATAGAAAAAGAGGGAAGTATTGAGTATAAGTGTGACAGTAGTGCGGTGAGAATAAAGGAAAAAGTTGTATTTTTGCAATCGCAAAATATATAGTAACATGCAATACGAACGAGCATCATACGAACTGCCGCAAAGCACACTGGAGTGTACAGAGGATTTTTCGAAATATAATGGAGAAGGAACTTTGTTGAGAAAAGTTCAAATGCGTTCACTGGAGATTCTTGTAGAATTTGACAGGATATGCCGGAAACATAACATACCTTACTGGTTGGATTGTGGTACTTTACTTGGAGCAGTCAGGCATAACGGGTTCATTCCTTGGGATGACGATGTGGATGTGGCTATGCCATACAAATACATTAAGAAATTACGAAAAGTAATGAAGGAAGAATTGTCTCCTAGATTTGCATACCAAGATATTTCTACTGATAAGAATTACTATTTGGAAAGTGTGATAAAAATCAGAGATAAGAAATCATATTTTCCTATTGAGGTGTATAAAGGTTTTAAGGAACAGGGAATCCTGTTGGATGTGGTCCCGGTTGAACAGATATCCTTGCCACTCAAGAAGTTTGTCATGAAAGTGAACAAATACCCATATCTGAGAAAAAAGGAAATTTCCATGTATGGTAAAACGCAATATCCGATTATTGGAACACTCCTAACCCCATTAGCTGAGATGGTGAAAAGTTTTGCACATTGGTATTCAAAAGATAAAGGGACTACCGATTGGCGCTATAATTACACTTACATTTTTCAAGGCCACGAATTGTATCCTTTCAAACATGAATGGCTTTTTCCTTTAAAGGAAGCTGAGTTCGAGGGACACTTGTTCCCTGTTCCTTACGATGCAGTGGCTGTTTTGAAAAATTTTTATGGGGAAGATGCTTTAGAGATTCCTCCAACGAGTAAAAGGACTACTCACAGTCCGAATGTCCAATTTTATGACTAATCCGAAATTATGAATACAGATACAAAACCTGTAATGTTTATTTTCGATCTTGATGGGACAGTCACATCGGAGGAGACACTCCCTTTGATTGCAAACCATTTCAAGGTCGAAGAAGAAATAGAGAACCTAACCAAAGAAACCATACAAGGTAATATTCCTTTTGTGGAAAGTTTTATAAGAAGAGTATTCATTTTAGGAAAACTTCCTGTTTCTGAGGTGGCAGATCTCCTTGAAACAACAAAATTGTATCCTCATTTGTTGGAGTTTATCCAAACCCATCGGGATAATTGTGCAATTGCTACGGGTAACTTGGAATGCTGGTCTTATAAATTACTTCAAAAGATCGGTTGCGCTTACTATTGTTCTGATTCTATAGTGGAAAACAACAAGGTGGTGAAGTTGACAAAAATCCTACGGAAAGAACAAATTGTTGAAAATTATCAACAAGAGGGATACAAGGTTGTATTTATTGGTGATGGGAATAATGATCTAGAGGCCATGCGTGTGGCTGACATTGCCATTTCTGTTGGTACTACTCATTATCCGTCAAAAAGCATTTTACCAATAACAGATTATCTTATTTTTAATGAAGAAGCATTATGTCGTCAATTAAGTCAGTTGTTATAAGTTGTGCGGGAATTGGTTCCCGTTTGGGTTTGGGTCAAACGAAAGCCCTCATTAAAGTTAATGGGCGGTCGCTGATAGCATGGCAGTTAGAGTTATTAAAAGAAGTTGAAGACATTCGAATTGTGATAGGATATCAGGCTAATGACATTATTGAAGAAGTCCTGAAATATAGAAACGATGTTGTTTTTGTATATAATCATCGTTATTTTGAGACCAAAACGGGTGCCAGTTTTTATTTGGGAGCGCAACATGGTAATGATTTTGCCATAGAGTGGGACGGTGATTTGCTTGTGCACCCAGATGATGTGAAGACTATTCTGAATACGGAAGGAGAATTTATTTGTTATGCGGAAAAAAGTTCAGATGAAGCGGTTTATGTTCAAACAGATGACAAGGGTAATGTGTTGGCTTTTTCTAGAGAAACAGGTGATTATGAATGGACGGGTCCTGCTTGTATAATGCGCGACAAGATTAAATATTCTTCTGGAAATGTTTTTAACCAATTAGAACCCTATCTGCCTTTGAAAGGGATAAAGATCAGGGCATACGATATAGATACCTACAGCGACTACACTCGTGTGATGGAAATTACAAAAAATTGGATATAAATGATTATCGGAGTTATAGGCGGTGCAGGCGTGGCCGCAACAAATAAATTGTGTGAACTAATTGAAATGCGTTTCACGCAAGATGGTGCATTTAGGGATTGTCATCACCCTGAAATGATTATTTATCAGGCTACCCAAGCGCCCTCTAGAAGTATGTTTTTGGAAGGCAGAGGCCCTAGTTTCATTGATGATTATGTAATGGTGGGGAAGAAATTGAAAAGTGCTGGTGCCGATATGTTGTGCATGTGTTGTAATACTGCACATTATGCATTACCTGTTTTACAAGAGCAAATAGATATCCCTTTCATAAACATGATTGAAGAAGTTGCTCTAAAGTGCAGAGAAACAGGTAAAACTAGATTTGGACTTGTGGCTTCTGATGGGTGCTTGAAGGGAGGAGTTTACGAAAAGTATTTTTCAAAGGTTTTTCCATCTGCACAATTGATATATCCCAATGAAGAATATCAAAAAGAGGTAACAAAAGGAATCTGCAATGTGAAAAACAACCACAGATTTGATTCCATAGATTCTGAAGACCGTCCCTTTTTTATTTTTGATAAAGTATATAACCATTTAAAGGAAAAAGGTGCGGAAATTGTCATTATGGGATGTACCGATATTAGAGTTGATTATGAAAATGAGTGTGTTGTGGATTCACTGGAGGTGTTGGCTGAAAGAATTATTGAAATTAACAAAATAAATAATGGAAAATAAAGAAGCTCTGAATTTCTTTAAGTTGATGTCGCAGAATAGCGATGATCCAAAATCTGTAAAACTCGCTAAATCAAGTGACTTTTCACAAATGGATGCGGATTTTATTATGAAATTCGCTCATAAGAAATCTAAAATCATGGATTTAGGCAGTGGGACAGGCCTTATCATCAATAAAATATATGATAAAGTAGGGTCTATTACGGCAATTGAACCATTTGTGCCATTCACCAAGTTCATCAATCAAAGTGATAACATTAAAGTTGTGAATCAAACGTTTGATGAGTATGTGATTGGTGAGTTTGACTATGATATGGTTACTATATTTGGAACGATGCATTATTTCAATGAAAATGAAGCAATTGATATCTATAAAAAGTTCTTCCCGGTTTTAAAAAATGGTGGTAAGATAATTGTGAAAAATCAATTCGGTGTCAAGGAGGATGTTGTTGTAGAAGGGTATTCAGAGGAACAAAAGTGTAATTATTATGCTCAATATCGAAAGATTGACAAAGAAGTTCTCTGCCTGAAAAATATCGGGTACAAAAATGCTCAAGTGTATGACATATACCCACCTGAATGTAATAGATGGGAGAACACTCATTTTTATGCTATTGTTGCCGAAAAATAATATCTTATGTCTAATCAACCTCTAGTATGCATTCGGTGTGCCACATATAATCAGGAAAAGTACATCGGCCAAACTTTGGAGGGAATTGTTGCACAAAGAACAACTTTCCCCTTCATAGTTGTAGTAGTTGATGATGCTAGTACGGATAACAATCCGACCATTATTCGTGAATATGAAAAAAAATATCCGGATATAGTAAAAGCGGAGTACCTCTCTGAAAACCATTACAGTATCAAAAGAACCAAATATCCTTATTTTAAGAAGTGGGAAGAAAATTGTAAATACATTGGTTTTTGCGAGGGCGATGACTATTGGATAGATCCCGATAAACTTCAAAAGCAAGTGGATTTTCTGGAAACACATCCGGATTATAATCTTGTGTGTCATAATTGGAATGTGTTAAAGGATGGGGAAATTCTTCCTTCACCAGTGAATGATCTTTACACATCCCCTATGTCGTTCACTTTTGATACCCTTCCCTGGGTGTGGATAACGAAGACTTTGACCATGATTTACCGGAAGGATGCTGTTGACCAAGATTCTTTCACTAAATTCAAGTATAGTCGGGATGTACACATTGTTTATTATGCCTTGAAGAATGCGAAAGGGTATTATATGCCTGAGGTGATGGCCACTTACCGAGTGGTTGATAGTGGTATTTGGAGCAAAGTAGACCAAAACAAGAAAAATTTCACCACATACGATTTGTATAAAGATTTATACCAGCACGAACCCAACAAGGCCGTGCGCAAACGGTATATGAACGCCACATTGGCCTACTACAACGGATTGGCGTTCGGCAAGAAGACATGGTGGCACTTTAGGGAAAATGCAAAACTCTATTTCGAAGCATTACGCAACATGTCCGATGCCAAAGACCTGGTTTTCTGCCTCGGCGGGCTGGTGCCCACTCCACTGGTGAAGTGGGTGATGAAGACTGTTAAAGTGTGATGTGATAGCGGATATTACGCTACTTTCTCAGTTTTTCTTCTCTTTACACCCTTGTAAATTGCGAAACCTATAATACCAAGTATTATCAGGTTCATCACATATTTACTGGCTATGGCTAATTTACCCCATTTCTCCACCGTGGCGGGACGGAACTCAAAACGAATGTGGTGCTGTCCGGCGGGCACATTCATCGCACGCAATGTATAATTGGCCCGGAAATGATCAACTGGTTTGCCATCAATGTATGCGTTCCAACCATAAGGATAATAGATTTCTGAAAAAACAGCAATCGCGTCCTCAGCGGCAGAACAATCGTATTCCACATAGTCGGGTGCATATTTGGTTAGTTGGATTTTGGCTGTAGTGTCATGGTGCGGACGGAAGTTCTTAACGAAATCCTTGAATTTCACATCTGTCACCAGAGTGTTGTGCAAGTTGATGGTGTTCAAAGCATCTGACTCTTCATTGGGATTCTGCGCAATTATCACATTATCAACAAACCAGGCGTTGCCCATGGCATTGGGGTTTTCCACGACAAATTGCCCGTTTCCTTCACCACCCGATACTATCGCATATTTCATGTTCAGCATGTTCAATACTGGAAATCCGGTGGAATCTCCAGTGGTAAGAGATAATTGGTTGCCTTGTTGTACGATAGATTTGTACATGGGATTGATTTCTGAAGTGAGGTGGGCATCAATCAGATCTTGGTAGCGACGCAGTTTTGCGGCGTTGTAACCTCCTATGGATTTGAGATAATAAGAGGTTCGGGCATCATTGAACGGTCCCTGAGGATCGGTCAGATTAAACACACGGAAACTCGGATTATCCTTTTCTTTCTCTAAAATGGCCTCTTCCCACGGTTTTTTGGCAAAATACGCTTTGATGTTCTTCTCTTTGACAAAATTATTGTCGTTGAAGAATTTGCGGTCAATAGTCCACATGTCGGCAAGCACTAAAACGCCAAGAATGGCCGCAAAATACCCGAATTTAAGTTTTTCCTGAACATAGAGCCAAACTAAAAGCGCTCCCAGAATGACGAAGACCAAAGAACGGATGGCGCTTATGCGCAAAATGGCACCGCGTTCGGCAATCACGGCAGAAGATAACCAATCTGGCCACTGGGCGAAAATGTCCGCATCGCGGCCCCAGGAATAGTCAAGGAAGAAACTGGCGATGAAGGCCAACAAGCAAAGTCCCGCCGTTGCCGCAGCAGCGATGAGCACATGTTTTACGATTAGTTTCTTGTCAAGTTTCTGATCCATAATCTCACGCAATGCCAAGAAACCAAGCAATGGGATGGTGATTTCGGCCACAATCAGTATGGATTCCACTGCCCTGAATTTGGTGTACATGGGGAAATAGTTGGCGAAGAATTCCTGCAGAGGCATGAAGTTGTAACCCCATGACAGCAGGATGGAGCAAATAGTAGCAGCCAACAGAGCCCACTTATAGGGTCCTTTGACGATGAGCAGTCCTAGAATGAAAAGGAAACAGATGATGGCACCGGCATATACTGGTCCGGAAGTGCCTTCCACACCGCCCCAATAGGTAGGCATTCCTTTGCAATAATCCTCTGCCTGGCGTCTTGGTACGCCATTTTGTATCATTGCCTGGTAGATTTTGGAATTTGTGCCCACATTGTAGGATGAGGCATATCCCTTGGCTCCTGGGATCAGCAAAGTGGCCGTTTCTCCAATACCATAACTGTATTGGGTGATATAGGACAAATCCAGGCCTTCTGTCTTATTGGTGGCATCATCCTCTTTTGCCAGTTCCGAATGTCCGCCACGCATGGTCTCTTTGGCATACTCACGGTTGGCCATGAAAGGAGTGATTTGTGTGCCAACACCTATGCCGAAACAAAGGGCAAACACGAGGGTACTGATAGCCAGGTCTTTCCAGCGTTTTTCACGAATGTGAATAAAGAGTTCTGCAATGAATAGTACACCAATAAGCATGAAAATATAATAAGTCATCTGAGGGTGCATCATGATGCCTATGGATGTGTAAATAAGAGTAATAATGGCACCCCATCCGTACTTTTTCCGATAAATGAGATAGAATCCGCCAATAATTGGGGCCAGCAGAGCTATGGCAATAACCTTTGCGTTGTGCCCTGCAGGGATAATCAGCATAAAATAGGTGGATAAGGTAATGGCAATAGATCCAATAATAGAAAGCCATTCGTTGATTTTGAATGATCTTAGCAAGATAAAGAAACCGATAAAGTATCCCATAAACAGGGCGAGCAATCCCGTGAACCCCAGGCGGGTGATTTTATTGTATGGGATGTCCACTGCCGGTGCGGGATATTTTCCACCACCGATTTGGTAGGTTGGCATACCGCCGAACATGGACCCTGTCCACCAGCTGTAATCACCGGTTTTTTGGTGATAGTCAACCACTTCGTGTGCCATACCCTTGCCACTAATCTGGTCGCCGGCCTGCAACACTTTTCCGTCAAACACTTCAGGAGCGGCGTATATGAGGGATAAGATAATGAAGATGGCTAATGCCACCACATAAGGAATACTTTTCTTTAAGATCTCTTTTTTCATCGTATGTTTGTTTTATAAAGATGACTTTGTGTTTGAACCATTGATTGCTCTTCCCAAATCGTACTTATCCAAATCAAACTCTTCCCCGTGCCCAGGACAGACCAGATATCCAAGTCCTTGCCATTGTTTGAAATGCTGGATGGAATCAGTCAATTTTTCTACCGATCCCCCTCGGATTTTGGTCACAGTGCGGAGTCCCTTAATCAGAGTGTCTCCTGTAAACAACAGATTTTCTATCATAAAACAGATGGAGTCGTCGGAATGGCCGGGGGTGATTAGTGAAGAAAGTTCCACATTGGGCCAAAGATTCATTTTGTGCTCAAAAAAACGAATATTGGCATGCTTTTCTATCACAATGGGATTACCAGTGTATTTGGAACCGTTTTGCTTGATGTTTGTAAGTCCCTCTTTCCCGTATTCATTGGCGACATAAATCAAACACTCAGGATATTTCTCCAAAAGCTCGTTTACACCATAAATATGGTCAAAATGTGTGTGGGTGAGCAGGATTCCCTTCAAGTCTTTTTTGTTATTCTGCCTTATCCAGTCAAAAACAGGTTGAGCATCACCCGGATCCACCAGCCAAACCGAAACCTCATCCTCCATGGAGAGGATGTAGGTGTTGGAATTAAACTGTGCATTGATGAGGCGCGTTTGCTCTACCATCGTTCTGTTATTAAGATTGATGCGGATAGTTCAGGAACTGGCATGTGGGAGCGTCCATGTCCATTAGCACAGCACCAAGTGACATACCTGTGCCAAAGGCGGCAAACATCACTTTTTTCCTCTTCCCGTCAGCGAACATTTCGTTGTGGTGTTCGCATAAGGTAACAGGAATGGTAGCGCTACTTGAATTGCCGTATTTGGGCACTATGTCATTGAAAAGTTTCTGGTCGGTAACACCTAAACGCTGGGAGAGTTTCTTTAATGTAAAACTGCTGGACTGGTGGCATACGAAATAATCAATTTCATCCATCTTGTCGCCAGACTTTTCAAGCAGTTCCTCCATCATTACAGGTGTCATATTGATGATAATATTGAACACCAAATCTCCTTGCATCATCAAGTGTTGGTTGCCGCGCCAGTTACCGAATTCATCCTCCTCCTCTTTCGTGGTCTCAGGGGTGATGGGCATACGGGTGCCGCCAGCAGGGATGTAGACGGCAAATGCGTCTTTACCATCATTTTTCAAAGAACACCAAATGGTGTTTTCCACATCACAGTTTTCTATCACGCTGATGGTGACGGCATCTCCGGTGATGGGGCGGCTGGCACGATCTCTTTTTGAAACACGGAAAGTAAGCATGTCGCCAGCGATGAGCAAGACCTTTTTGTTACGCATTGTCTCCAGTGTCATAAAGGAGTAGGTGAGTCCTACAGTATAACCGCAACATCCTTGCGAAATGTCGAGGCAGACCACATCTTCATCAAAGTCAAATTTCCCTTGAACAATATTGGAGATAGGGGGGATGAAGTGGTCGGGTGAGGTTGTGGTGACGATAATGGCACCGATTTCGTCCTCCTTGAAAATACCGTCCTGAAGCATTTGGCGAATGCCATAGATGGCATAGTCGCCCACGGTTTCGCCCTCAACGGCCACGCGGCGGGTGCCAAACCCCATCACGCGTTTCAGCTTTTTCATCTGCACCTCTGAAAAGGAGTAGTTGCCGGCCTCATCCATAAAGTCCACCTCATGGGTGGGAAGGACGGAATATACAGCGCTGATTTTCTTATTTTTGAAAGAGGTTAGCATAATTATTTTCTGTTTTTCTCAATAGTTTGGCAAATGGCGTCTATGCTGCAAAAGTTTTCGGGGAGCACATCCATACCGCTGATAGCCACACCCATTGTGTTTTCAATCTCATCAACCAATGTGACTATGTCAAAAGAATCCAACATGCCTTCCTCAATAAAATTCATGTTTTCTTGGGTGAAATCGAACTCGGGGCGGAGTTCAGTCAAGATTTTGATGATTTGTTCTTTCATATATCTTTGAAAAAGAGAATGATAATAATTCTAATTAAAGCGGCAAAAATACACAAAAAAACAATACCTCTATCAATATTGATAGGGCAGATTTTGCATGGTAAAACCAAGTATAGCATTTATTGGTTTGTCATTACATAGTCATATAAGTTCTCTTCTTGAAAACCGTAATGCTTGTATCTCTTGATGGCATTTTCGTTGGTGCGGATTACCCAGAACAACTGTCGTTTGGTCTCTTTGCCCTCTTCAAAGAAGCGGCGGAGCAACCGCGATCCAACCTTCTTATCTCGAAAAGCAGGGAGTGCAAACCAATAGCGCAAATAAAGCGTGGTTGCGTTTAGTTCATAGATAAGAAAACCGACGATTTTTTCCATCTCCTCGCATACTAATATATGTCCTTGGTCAGCGTATTTTTCCAATTCTTCCAAATAAGGAATCTGTTCAGTTTGCTCATTGAAATATTGGTGCAGAAGTGTGTGTATGTTTGAAACCTCTGATTTTTTTGCCTTTCTTACAGAATGATCAGGTGTATAGGTCATCGGTTCCGTCATTCTTGACATGCGAACTAAAGAGGTGGCCTCTGTATAGCCGTTATGTTTAAACATATCAACCATAGGCAAGCATTGTGTTTCGCGCCCAACCACATCAAACACTAGGGCTTGTTGTGGTTGTTGTGATGTGAAAAGTTGCAAATCAGAAGATAACTGTTCTATGGTTGTGCTACAATAGAACACATTCCAAAAAGTGTGGGATTTTTTAACGATAAACAGTGTGCTCCCTATATTTGCAGCATAACAGTCACCTCGTTCAATCCAAACTTGGTGCTTTTCTTCGTCAAGGTAGAAATTTGTCACAAAACCTTGTCTTTTGGCGCGTATTTCAGCGGACAAAACTTGCAATTGCTCTATGGATGTGACTTGTTGCATGTTTCAATTATTCCTCAACCAATTTGTTGTAATACAATCTGTCGATTTTGCCGTTGGTGTTGCGCTTAAGTTCTGCCAGATGGTGGTAAACCACTGGAATCATATACTTTGGCAGAGTGTTGCCGATGGATTTGCGGAATTCGGCGGCGGTGAGCTCGTTTTCGGCTTCGTAATACAGCGTGATCTCCTTGCGCTGATGGTTATAGACAACGCAGCCGTTCTTCACCAATTTGAGCGTATTGATAATAACATGCTCAATTTCGCCTAGCTCAATCCGATAACCCATGTGCTTGATAAGACTGTCTTTACGGCCTTTGAACACAATCTCACTGCGGTTATTGATGAAGACCATATCGCCTGTCCGGTATATGATTTCGGGATAACTGTGGTTTAGTGGATTTTGGACAAAAGCAGCAGCGGTCTTTTCAGGATTGTTGTAATATCCCATGGCCAAAGAGGTGCCACGGATGCAGAGCTCCCCTTCTTTGTTCGATTCGGTGATGTTTTGGTTGTGTTCATCGAGAATCAGAATGTCGGTGTTGCGGAATGGTTTGCCAATCGGAATGGGCTCATCATCGGCAATTTCACGATCAATGGTGTAATACACGCAGTCGAGTGTGATTTCAATGGGACCATAGAAGTTGGCAAAGGTAGTCTGTGGCAAACTGTGTCTCCAGATGTTGAACTGTTTGGTGGGAAAAACCTCGCCCGCAAACCAGCAAAGGCGCAATGAGGGCAAATCAACCTGTTGGAGGAGTCCCATGTTGGCAATGTTCACCATAATGGTGGGTACCCAGAAGATATAACTGACGGAGTGTTGCTGCATCAATTGCAGAATCTTCACAGGAAAAGCCGAGTATGTGTCGGGAATAACCACGATGCAGGCGCCTTTGCCCATCAGCAGGCACATTTCATAACTCCAGATGTCGAACACTACGGGAGATAACGAACCGATAACATCGTTCTCTGAAAAACGGTATTCATCAAAGGTTTGAGCCATGAAATCAATGAAACTCTTGTGGTTCAGCACCACTCCTTTGGGTGTGCCTGTGGAACCACTGGTGTTTATGATACAGTAGGGGTCGGTATCAATGAGATTGTCGATGTAGTTGAGAAACCAGTCCGCAGAGGGTGCATCGGTGTTTCCACTTGTTTCATCAATGTTGATAACCTTAATGGAATTCCCCGCTATGGGTTCTATTATGGACTTGAACCGGTTGTTTGTGATAACAGCAGCAGGTTGAATCAGTGCCAGGATGTTGCCTAAGCGCTCTGCCGGGTTTTTCACATCCAGATTCATATAGGTGTTGCCGCTGTAGGTAATGGCTAAGTCAGTCTGCAATGCTTCTGCGCTTTTGGGCATAAACATAGCGATGGGACGATTCTGGCATTGGCAGGTGTCCACAATTACTTTTGCCAACTGGCGAGTCTTAGCATCCAATTCGCCAAAGGAAAACCGTCTTTCTCCGTCAATGACGGCAGTTCTGTCAGGAAAGTTTTTGACGGTTTCTATAAAGTATTCTATCAGGTTGATTTTCATTGTGCAATTAATTCAATAAATAACCTCCGTCTATGACTAGATTGGTTCCTGTCACCCAAGACGATGCATCAGATAGAAGGTAAACGGCACCATTGCCGATGTCTTCAGGAGTGCCGAGCCGTTTCATAGGATAGCGCTCTAACATGATCTCCGTATGGTGCTCTTCTCCAGCAATGTCGTTGGCCAAATTGAGAATGCTGGTTGGCACGAGCCCGGGATTGATGCTGTTGATACGGATGCCTTGTGGTGCTAACTCTAAAGCCGCACCTTTCATGAAACCATTGACTGCACCTTTGGTCGCACAGTAGGATGTGTCGCCCTTGCTGCCGACGAATGCACCTGTGACAGCGGATATGAGCACCACCGAAGCGCCGCGTTTCAGTTTTTTCTTTTTAACCAGCATTGAAAGCAGAAGCATAGTGGAAGTGATGTTGACATTGAAAATTTCCTCCACATCTTTTCGGTCAAAATGCTTAATGGGGCACACTTTAGGAATGCCTGCGCTGTTTACCCATCCTTGAAGTTCGGGCAAAGTGTCGGCCATTCGCTGCAAATCTTCCTGTTTGGAAAGGTCTCCAACAAGAATTTGATGGTTTTTGCCTTCCAATACCGACAGTGTCTCTTGCAGACGTTCCTCGTTTCTGCCGTTGAGAATCACCGTTCCGCCCATTTTGGCGCATGCAATGGCGATGCCGCGACCGATGCCGGAAGAGGCGCCTGTCACCAAAATCGTTTTACCTTCTAAAGAGAACGGATTCATTTTTACTTGGTTTCAATAAAATCAGCCAGCTCTTGAATGGTGGTGTGGTTGCGCAGATCTGCACCTGTGATGGTTTTGTTGTAAACCTCATCCACCATGGCCACAATGGAAAGGGCGGTTAGCGAATTCCATTCGTCCAATTGCTTGTAATCCGTATCAGGAGTGAAAGAATCCATTGGGGTCTCGTCAAATTCTCCTGCAAAGTTTTCGATAAATTCTTTAATGTCCATTTTGTGTTTAATTATTGTTGTTCAATAGAATAGTCTTTGATTTTTCCTTCGTAGAATGGTATGTGCAATAATGATGCCACATTGCATTCAGGGCACATGCGGTAAACGATTTTTTGGAGTGTATCGTCTGTTCCGACCTCAAAAAAGTTATCAACACCATCTTTTGCCATGTTCTGTGTCATCGACGTCCAAAGAACGGGGTGCGTGATGTGTTGGATAAGATTCTCCTTTATTTCTTCAGGATTGGTGTGCGGAAGCGCATCAACACATTGGTACACAGGAATAACAGGAGTGTTGAATTGGGTGCCTCTGATGATTTCGCCCAGCTCTTCTCTCGCCTCGTCCATATACGGAGTGTGAAAACTGCCGCTTATGGCAAGTGGCACAGCTTTTTTGGCGCCTTCTGACTTAAAGGCCTTGCATGCTGCCCGAACAGCTTTGCGGGAACCCGAAATCACTACTTGCCCAGGACCATTGTAATTGGCAAAATAGAGCGGTTCGCCAGTTTCGTCCCATATCTCCTTGATCCGTTTGGCTACATATTCATCCGACAGTCCGATTACGGCACCCATGCCTGTTGGGTATTTCTCACAAGCTTTCTGCCCAATGATGGCGCGGTTCAGTACAAGATTCAACCCATCCTCAAAACTGATGGTGCCGTTGATGACGAGAGCGGCGAATTCACCGAGAGAATGCCCGGCCACGACATCTGGTTGTATCTCATCTTGACAAAGTGCGAGAATGGTTTCATACAAGAATACGGAGGGCTGGGTGTTCTTGGTCTGCATCAGTTCCTCTTCGGTACCGTCAAACATCACATCGGTGATGCGGTAACCGAGAAAATCATTGGCGCACTCAAACAGTTCCTTCGCTTTCGGGAACTGCTGGTACAGATCTTTGCCCATACCCTCTTTCTGACAACCCTGACCGGGGAATATAAATGCCTTCATTACTGTAGCTTTCTTAATTTTTTTAATCTGCGGATTACGGCAGGCAACTCATAGTCACCAGCACTCTTATGCGCGAAATACTCGTCCTTCAAGATGGCGGCCAGACTGACATCATAGAATCTGTCATTTTTGAATGCTGCTTGACGTAATACCCCTTCGCGTGTCATAAACACCAACTGTTCCACAAAGTTGCTGATCTTGTGACCGAGGAGGGACTCGCCATAGACACGATTCATGCCCAAATGTTCAAACGAATATTCCAATAGAAACAGAACTGTTTCAATCCAAGCAAACCCGTCCTGATAATTTCGGTCTCCTATCACAATGCTGTGAGTGAATACACTTTGATTGATTCTGTCGATTTTAGATAGTGCAGTCCATCCAATGATTTTTTTTGTCTCATCGTTGGTGCAAATGGCCCAGAACTTGTAGGTTTCATGTTCGCCCATGCAACCACGAACCCAGTCAACCGCTTCCTGGTATGTGAAAGGGTGAAAAGGTCCGACAATCATGCTGTTCAGTTCCTCGTCGTTTTTGCAGCGGTAGATGAAATCAACATCCCGCTCCTCAAAATCCCTGAATATAACCGTGTGTTCCATCATTTTCCAAGTACTATATCAATAATTCTGCCCATATCATCCTTCCCATACCGTTGGTCAATAGGCAGGAAGCATGTTTGATGAGCCAAATGAAATTCCCAATCATCCTCTTTGCACCATTCCATTACATTTGGCCAATAGGTTGCCACAAATATCTTGTTCTCGATCAATTTCTTTTTCAAATCCGCATTATCTGTTAAAAATGGGTACACCATAGGAACGGCATGTTCCGATAAATCCAAACGGAGTTGGTTGCATGATCCTAATGAGTTATCCAATAGTTGATAGTTATCATGCCTTTTGGTTGTTATAGGTTGATAATCAATAGATTCCAATAATTTTCCTGTCAGATTGGACATCCTTAGCAAGGGTTGTTCAGACAATAATTCATCATTTTGTTTAAAATTGTCATATCCTGCTTGCGCATCCAAATCAATGCGTTTCAAGAGATGTGTCATCCTGTCGTGTGAAACCGCTTGAGGTATTTCCATGTTGAGGGAGACGCTGCAATAAAGGTAGCCACCGTCGGGTACTCCAAAAAATTTTCGGGGAGAGTAGAATGTGTCAATACCATACAGGGCAGGAGCAAAAAAAGCTTGTGCGTTGTCCACAATCAACCGTGTCCCATAATGTTTCGCTAAACGCTCCACACAGGATTGTTTCAGACCAAAATAGTTGGTGTACAAGAATGCTTCATCTTCCTTCAATTCGGGAAGATTTACCGGTTCCAATTGCTCGTTAATGTTGTAAAACACATAGTTGACATGCAATAATTGGAAGGGTTGCAAAACAATTTCACAGGTATAATAGGGAATATAAACCGTGTGATAGTTCCGGACTCTCAACACATATTCCAAGCAGCTACGGGCCGAATTGAGGCATAAAGCATCCTTGTGGTATTGTTCACCACTATGCAATTCCAATTCAAAGTAGCCGCCTATATTCTTCATTTTACTATTACATTCATCCAGTCCGAGATGTTGTTGATAACATTTACCATCTCGTTCTCATTATTAAATTTCAGTACCAATGTCCCGATAGCGTCGTTGGCGCCTTCAAAGCAATGCACCTTTTCACCTTTCTTCACCCACAAGTCTTCTTCCACCACTTCGGCAGGCAAATCTGAAGCAATTTCAAGATGGTCGAAGATTCCGCTTTTGTCAGCATGAAGTATCACCTCTGCCCAGTGCCCGTTATAAGGTTTTTGCTCTATAATCGGCAAGGAATCGCCAACAATATAGCGGGTCATGGCGGTAATCATATCCACGCCAGTCGCATAGTGAAGCATTTCGCATAAACGATTGCCGCCTCCACGCGGAGTTAACTCCATGATGTAGGGTTTCCCATTCGTGCCGATGCGGGTTTCAATATTATAGATGTTGGTCTTCATCTCCAAAAGGGAGAGAAGGCGTTGGATTTCTGAGGTCAGATAGGCCTCTTGTTCTTTGGTGAAGGTTGAGGGCCAACTGTATGCTGCCGGAGTATAGGGATTTGCCGCATTGGTGTCAAAATGTTGAGCATTGAAACTCACGAACTTCAGTTTCCCGTCTTCCGAAAAACTATCCGTATCAGAAGAACAACCTTGTTTCTCTATAAAATCCTCAATGATGATTTTTCCGGACAATGATTTGTTAAGGGCGTATTCCGCTGCCATTTTGAGGTGTTGTTTGTCGTCCACCCTTGAAACCCCTTTAGAACCGGCCAGGTCTGTGGGTTTTACAATGACAGGATAGTCGAAATTGTCGGCATCTGCCAGGGCATCAGAAAGATTCGAGTACCCTTTTGCCTTTGGCACATTGAACCCATTTTGTGTCAGAAATGCGCGAAAACGATCCTTGTTCTGCAAAATGCATACAGATTCATATGGTCCAAAGGAGGGCAACCCCATCTTTTCCTGCACATACGAAGCGCTTACCACCCCCGGATCTACGCCAAAACTCATGATTCCGTCAATTTGTTTTTCCAGCGCCGCCTTCCATACTGCTTCTTTGTCAATAATGCTCACATTGACATATTCGTCGCTAAAATGGTGGGCTATATTATTAGGAAGATAGTCTGCGGTAATGACATAATAACCCTGCTCATGCGCGGCTTTGATTACCGGCAAGAGGTATCGGATTCCCCCTAAGAGCATGAGTTTTTTTTTCATTTTTTTCTTTTATTTCACTATACACCCCACAACCCGCTCCAGGTCCTCGTCCGTCAGGCCGTAGTACATCGGGAGGCAGATGACCTCGTCGGCGATGCGCGTGGCCTCCGGAAGGTTGGCCGGATTGGAGGATTCCAGATTCTTATAGGTGTCAAATGTGCTGATGAGCGGGTAGAAATACCGCCGGCCTAACACATTCTGTTCCTTCATTTTAAAATACAATTCGTCGCGCGACATGCCGTATTCTTCAGCATCGATAAGAATGGGGAAGTACGAATAGTTGTGCCGCACCCCTGCCATGTCTTCGAATACATGCACACCCTTTACATCACAAAGGGTTTCACGATAATACCGGGCCACCTTTTTCCTTGCCTCAATGGCCTTGTCCACCTGCTTGAGATTCAGCAACCCATAGGCCGACCGGATTTCATCCATCTTGCTGTTGATGC
>DGGS01000186.1:3700-5793 GCA_002392325.1 Bacteroidales bacterium UBA3868 | reverse complement strand
TGGAATGGGATAAGTTTTGGCTTATGTTTTTGTGAATGTCTTTTACATAGATTGGTCTTCCAACGCTATCCCATAACAGAGAGTCCACAACGGTATTTGTGAAGCCGGAATAGCATCGGCATTGGTGGATTTTCTGGCATCCCGACAGACTGAGGCCAATGATGGCGATTATGGTAATGAGAATGATGCTTTTTTTCATGATGTTTGTTTTAGTTGATTATATTAAAATGCATATCCGATGCCTAATGAAGCGAACCCCTTGATGCCGATGCCGGCCTCGAAAGTGCCGAAAAGATGGTCGCGCCCCGCCCGTATGCCCAATGCGGTGAACTGGAATGAGGAGAAAGTTATGGGGAGTTTTTTGTAGTTAGTCATGATGCCATATTGGCCTCCTACACTGGTAGTTATTCCGGCGGATAGCGCGGAGTACAGGGTTACATGCGGGCGGTTGAGGTAGGAGAATCGCAATTCCGGCATGATGGTGATAAAATGACGGTTCTCAACTATTTGATCCCAATATGTGTAATCGGCGAGCTGTTTGGCGTAAGCGTAATTGACCATGAGGCCGGCCCACAGCCATCTGGTCAGCCGGTAGTGATAGTTCAGGGAGATGGTGGGGCTGGCGGTGAAAGCGTGTGCAACGGCATCTTGAGTGTGGTATTGGCGTTTGTTGAGACGCATCCAAAATATGGCACCGAATGGGTCGCCGACTTCCAGACGGGCCTCGTGGCGCAATTTCATGCCCTCATCCGTGCTCCAGTGAGGACGCGCCCGCATTACCAACCGTTTCTTGCTGAAACTGTGGATATAAGCCATCTGTAAATAGAGGAAATGGTTGATGTGAGAATAGAATCGATGAGGTGTTGGAGAGTTGTCAGGACTGGAAATGTCAAACCACAAACCCTTTTCTTGCTCTTCAGTAGCCATATTTATTCCTGTGGTGAATCGCAGGAAATCCTCATTGGGGAGTTGGTAATAGAGCCCCATATCCAGCAGGATGTCTGCATACGGCATGTTTTTGTCGGCATCGGCAACCAAACGTTCTAATTGGCTTGGGAGAAGAGTGTGAGATCCAATGACATCTTTATGCATGCCGTATTCACAGTTGAAACCTGTTATGAAGGTCTGTATGGGCAAACGAAGCCGTGCACCTGCACTGACAGTCAGCAAAATTTTTGGAGTGACAGGATAGTGAAACTCAAATTTCAGCGGAAGGGAAAAACCGTATTTTTTCAGATTCACGCCTCCTAATGTTCCATAGTTCAGTGCGGCGGACACCCCAAAGTAGTCGGCAAAATTGTAAGAGAACTCCAGCCCAGCATGGAAAGAAGGTAAAGGATATTTCCTTCCGAGTTCTTGGGTTGTCAGATTTTGAGTGGTGATAGGATGCATCACATCCAATTGTAGGGTGTAGCCGAAATGGAACCCGTCGAAGGGGTGTTCGGTCGGCGCGAGGTTGGTGCGCTGATTGTTGTCGTAGTGCGAGGTCAGGGTGCTGTCGGTTTGCGCGGTAGTCAGGGCGTTCAGTCCCAGGATGAGCAATCCCGCGACCCCATATTTTCGGATGCTGTCCATAGTGGCGGAATTTGTGGTTTCATCCATTAGGACGCATTTTTCCAAAAAGGTTACGGTCTGTTCCCACATTTTGCGCAGCGAGTCGGGGGCGGAGGCGGCATCCGAGCCCTTCAGTTTGTAGAACAGTTCCTCCAATTCACGGTTGTGGATGTAGTCGGCCAGATAGAGCGTGTCGTGGATGCGCACGGTGTCGCGCACCTTAATAGTGTCATAGACCACCTGCCGGCGCACTTCGTACAGGGTGTCGGTGTGCTGGGCGCGTGCCTGCAAGGCGAGAACGAGCACCAGGAGCAGAGCCAATATGCGGATGTGATGGTTCATGGTTTGCCGAACAGATAGATGGTGTCTTTCACAATGTCGGTGTCGCGGACAATAACCGTTTCCCGAACCTCAACCTCTTGGGTAACCGTTATGGGCTTGTTTTTCGTGCTCCGGCGCACGCCATTGGCTGTTGCCGATTCAGTCTCTTTGGTGCAGGTCTGCGCCGTGTCGGGGCAAGTTGCCGCTGCAGTGTCGGG
>DGGS01000186.1:0-3656 GCA_002392325.1 Bacteroidales bacterium UBA3868 | reverse complement strand
TGCAGTGTCGGGTAGGGCAGGGGAGGTTTGCGACGGCTGGGTGCGCGCGATCTGCCATGCGCACGCGCCTCCGGCGAGCCCGGCGGCCGCCGCAAGTGCAATGGCGGTTTTGTGTGCTGCGAGTGTCACGCCTGCGCCGGAGGGCGAGGTGGCGGCCGCCTGCCGGATGGTACTGGTGGGTAGGGGTGCGCTTGGCGGCATTCGCAAGCTGCCAAGCCCCTTGCGGAAAAGTTTGTCAATGCCCGCAGGACGAGCGGAAGTCAAGGTGAAAATCATTAAAATCATAAGGATTCCTTTTTTGCGTTTTTCTTTTTCGTGGACTTTGGCGTGGAGAAGTTTTTTTAGGCTCTGTCGCGCTCGGAAAAGCAGCGCCTTTGAGTTGTTGGGCGTGATGCCGAGCATTTGCGCGATCTCGGTGTGTGGCCGGGAGTCGATGGCATACAACTCAAACACGGTGCGCTGCCGCTCGGGCAGTTTTCCGATAATCTCCACCAATTCGGATTGCGTGAACTCAGCTCCAGCCAGCCATGAGTCGTCCTCATTTTCACACATCGCATCGCTGACCGCTTCTTCATTTATGGGGACACTGTCCGTCCTTTTCCGCAGATAGTCAATGGATTGGTTGACGGCGATGCGTGTTAGCCAGGATTCGAACCGCCCAAACGCTTGGTATGTGTCTGCCTTTTCGATTGCCTTCAGAAATGCATCATGCGCCAAATCCTCGGCTGTCAGCCTATCGTTAACATACCGGTAGCACACTCCGATTATCTTCTGAATGTGCTTGTTATATTGCCGTTCCCAGAACTTCGCCTTGTCCATTTGCGATGTGAATTATATTACTACGCAAAAATAACAAAAGGTTACGCTGTTGCCGCGATTTTTTTATAATATTATTGGCAATTTGTACCCTTCCGGTATCAATCGCGAGAACGCAGCCCCGCTATGATCCGCTTGATGGAAAAATACAAGAATGGGGATTCCAACAAGAAAGATGTTTAGCACTTCATCACTTTCTCCCGAAACTGCGCATATCCCGCCTCGTTGAAACGGTAATAGATGGGGGAATGTGGAGTGCGCTTCTTTCCATCTTGTGACGCCACAGTGGAAAGAATACCGGATGCGAGAAATCTTTTTTGGAAGTTGCGACGGTCGAATTCGCGGTCAAACACGGCTGAATAGAGCCGTTGCATTTCAGGCAGAGTGAAGGTGTCGTTCAGCAATACGAAAGCCACCGGCGAGGTCATGAAACCTAACCGAAGCATAAGACGGGCTTTGCGGTAGATTTTCTCGTGGTCGAAGGCCAGTTGGGGCATCTCATTAATAGGGAACCAGCGGACTTCCGCAGCGTCATCACCGGCCACCGCATGGATTTGGGAGGGATGGATGGCAGACGCGAAAGCGGTGGAAATAGTGCGCCCGCGCGGATCACGGTTCAGGTCGCTGAAAGTTCCGATCTCCGTCATGTATTTCGTTGTCAGTCCCGTTTCCTCTTTCAACTCCCGCCGCGCCGCTTCCTCCAAAGTCTCGTCTTCATCCAGAAAACCACCGGGGAAGGCCCAGCATCCTTTGTACGGCTCGTTACCCCTACGGATAAGCAAGATGCTGAGTTGGGTGCCGTCAAAAGCGAACACCACATTGTCCACCGTTACCGCAGGACGCCAATAATCATACTGATAAATGCCTCTTTTTCCCATCGTTAATTCGTGATTTGAAACCGTTTCGCCGGCAAAAATAAAAAAAATAAAAATATCATGTGTAAAAAATACACACATAAACTTTTTTTTCTATCTTTGCCGCTTTATTGAACAAATGTACTGTGTGGTATGTAAGTTGTTGTTTATTAATTGTTTAATATTTAATTTTAAAGATAAAAAAGATAATTTTTTGCGGAAAATGAAAAAAAATATTCTCTTGGTGCTTCTGTTTTGCTCATCAGTTCTGCTGTTGAGCGCGCAAGCACAGGACTCCATCCATGTGGATTTGAACAGGGCGATTGAGATTGCCTTGTCGGAAACGCCCACGATGCGCATCGCGGACCGCAATGTGCAAATCAAGCAAATATATAAGAAAGAGCAGATTGCGGCGCTGTTTCCTGATGTGTCTATTGCGGCCAATTACAACCGCACGCTGCTGAAACAGACCATGTCCATGGATATGGGCGGGCAGACGATGAACATCAAGGTGGGCCGCGACAACACCTATTCCGCCGGTGCCAACTTGAGCTTGCCGCTGATTGCCCCTGCCTTGTGGTCCAATCTCAAACTCAGTGCCATGGATATTGAATTGGCCCAAGAGTCGGCGCGTTCCTCCAAACTGGAACTGGTGAATCAGGTGAAACAGGCCTACTATATGTATTTGTTGGCCAAACAGTCGTACGATGTGCTGCAGAAGAGCTACGCCACGATGGAGGCCAGTAACCAGTTGGTTACAAACTCTTACAGTCAGGGGTTGGTGTCCGAGTTTGAGAAACTGCGTTCCGATGTGGCCTTGCAGAACCAGCGTCCTGCGGTCACCTCCGCAGCCAAGGCCATGCGCCTGGCTGCCATGCGCCTCAAGGTGCTGTTGGGCATGAATATGGACGAGCCCGTCATCTTTGATGGCGAACTGGTCGATTATGAGCAAGGTGTGCTCAACGCCACCATGCCCGATGAGAAAGATATGCAACTGGCCTACAATTCCGCCCTCCGTCAACTGGATTTGGGCATCCAGCAATTGGAGCAATCCAAGAAACTGATGATCGGTTCCACATGCCCGATGCTGGCGCTGGCGGGAAGTTTCCAGTACTCTGGCATGGGCGACGATGGCCAGCAATTCACGAATTATCCCTATTCGTATGTGGCCTTGTCGCTTCAAGTGCCCATTATCTCTTGGGTGGCTACCTCGTACAAACTCAAACAGGCGGACTTGAATCTGGCCAATATGAAAGACCAGCGGTTGGATGTGGAGCGCAACTTACGCATCGGGGTGCAGAGTTATCTGAACGACATGCAGCAGGCCATTGAGGACATTGCCGCCGACCGTGAGACGATGATTCAGGCGCAGAAAGCATACGAAATAGCGCAAAAACAATACGAAGTGGGCATGAACACATGGCTGGACTTGAACAATGCCGAACTGACGCTCACCAGCACGCAACTCACCTACTGCCAAGCCATTTTCAACTATCTCACCGCCAAATCCAATTTGGATGCGACGATGGGAGTGGAAAGGTAAGAGATGAGAGACTTGAGACTGGAGACTTGAGACTTGAGATTGGAGATTGAAAACCTGAGAACTGAGAACCGAGACTGGAGACCCTGAGAGTTGAAGTTAATACCTTGAGAGTCTCGAAGAGACGAAACGCACAAAGTGCAATTAACCCCATACAAGCGACGAAGTCGCGCAGTGTGGGGAATGAGGATGAAGAAAGAAATCCTGCACAAGCGACTGTAAGGAGCGCAGTGTGGGGGAAAAGAAAAAGAGAATAATAACACACAATATGAAAAGAATCACCTACATAACTGTATCGTTGGCAATCGCCATGCTCGTCATGGGCGCTTGCAAGAAGAAAGAGGCCGTCACCACTGGTGACCAAAAGATGACCATCCGCACGCAGCAAGTGCATGTGGAGGATGTGGACCAGACTTACGAGTACACCGCCATCGTGGAGGCCAATG
>DGGS01000084.1:211-7753 GCA_002392325.1 Bacteroidales bacterium UBA3868 | reverse complement strand
TGAAAGAGAAGAAAGACCGTTACGATGACGCTTTGCACGCCACCCGCGCCGCCATCGAAGAAGGTATCATCCCCGGTGGTGGTGTGGCATACATCCGCGCCATCAGCAGTTTGAAGAACCTCAAGGGCGAGAATGAGGACCAGAAGATTGGTATCGACATCGTGCGCAGAGCACTGGAAGAACCGCTTCGCCAAATTGCCGCCAACGCTGGCAAGGAGGGTTCCGTCATCGTCAACGCTGTCATGAAAGGCAAAGGCGACTATGGTTACAACGCCCGCACCGACCAGTTTGTCAACATGATTGACGCCGGTGTCATCGACCCGACCAAGGTTTCCCGTGTGGCTCTTGAGAACGCCGCTTCCATCGCAGGCATGCTGCTGACAACAGAATGCGTGCTCGCCGAAATCAAGGAAGAGACTCCCGCTGCTCCCATGGGCGGTATGAACCCCGGCATGGGCGGAATGTACTAACAGATAACTCTATATCTTTATTTTATAAGCAAAAAGGGCTGCCAAATGGCAGCCCTTTTTCATAACCATAAAACAAAATAATGGGCATTGACAACTATGATTGCCGACGCTTTATTCTACCAACAAGACACTTGACCAAGAAATGGGAGACTTCCAACCGGCTTCATCCATCGCTACGACTCCAACCATCAATCGCATTCCATTCATCGTACAAATCTTACGAATACAAGATGTTGACAGGCCTACATTTTCCCAGGCGACTTTCAAAACAGGACCATTGTTTCCTTCAAGTCTGTATATGTAATGGTAACATTTAATTCCGGATTGGTTGTCGGTTGCGGGCGACCACTCCGCCTCCACCCTTAAGCATCCGTTCTCCGCACCGCCATTGGCATTCTCCTTCCGCAAGCGAACTTTCCGCGGCGGATCCGGCATTGTATAATCCACCAGCACACTCTTTTCAGACAAGGCCGAAAAGTTCCCCCCTTCATCCATCACCACAGATTTAATTTTGCAGGTGGGCACTCCTCCGGAGGCCTGTGTTTGAAGCATCCTATCAACTCCTTCGCCAACGGTCACCAAAACCGATGTGTCACGCATACCATAAACCCGCATGTTGTCAATGCTCACACCCACCCCGTCGGTAATAAAACCCACATATTCAGCGCTACTCGATACTGGCTGGGGAACTGACACATCTGCCAGCAAAATACTGTGTCTGAACACCATAATGCGATGCGCCACCGTATCCCAAACCACCCGATACAACATACTTTGACCCGTAGCATAATACACATGTGTCACCGTTTTCAAGTTTTCCATCACCCCATTCTGTTGTTTCCACAACCTTAACGAATTGTCCGATTTGCAAAATGTCACCCCATAGGCATGAGCCAACTGGTTCTGGACAACACTGTTGGAATGGAAGATGAAAGAGCTCTCCCCCGCATCCTGCATAGCTAAATAGAAATCGTACAAATACCCCTTATGCCGGGTTCCGTTCAACTGCTTATTGATCCAAGAAGGGGATATCATGCAGGGTGTGTGGAGCAATTGACCATTAGTCACTTGCCAATACCCATCCCCATACCAACCCGAAGCGCTTAACGCGGCATCAAAATTGTCACACAAGAAGCCCTGCTGGGTATTGGCGGTCCAATAAGTCTGTGGGTGTTCCATCAATTGGTAGAAACGGTATTTAACGGCCACATCGTCGGTGTCCCGAAAACGGATCTGAAAATCGTCTGTAATCCACTCATGATGATCCAGCACAATCTCTGTTTGTGGGGGTGCAGCATCCTGTTGTTGTTGCGAAAACACCCCATACCAGTTCGCCTTCCATCCCGCTGCCGTTGTGGCGCAATCGGAACGGAACTCTACCAGCATATACTCGCCACCAACCGCCACTCTGCCTGGGCTGTGGGTGTTCCAGCGCCCCACCAGCGGCGAGAACTCTGTTTTCCCGGCATATATCCATATAAAATCATAGTTCGGTTCCAATTGGAACTCCGTAAACTCCAACACCACGCTATCTGCATTCGGAACATGAATCAGGAACAGTTTCCGTTCATCATTCTGATAATTCCCTGTAGCCCCTCCAGAGTCATAGAACACTCCCGTTGGGGAGGTCGCACTATCCACCTGCGGAGGATAGTTAATCAGCTTATAGTAAAAATTCCAATCCCAATATGGGCCAGGATCAGTATGCGTCTGACTTGGAAAATGCTGATGTCCACGTATTTGCGTACACGAAGTAGCGCCTCCCAAACTGTGCAAACCATTATTCAAAACAGTCCCGTCATCCAATGTGTCCCTATAAAAGACACGCAGTGGATTAATGTTGGCATACCGGGAACAAATATTACGCACCAATGCGGCAGAAGACAGGTACATGTTGTAGGTGAAAAAGGCCGCCACATTGCCATAGGCCTCATGTTCGATGCCGATTGTGTAACCATTGGCCACGCCCACATGCCAGGCCTTACTTGACTCCCGAACCATTTGGGTTACTTGCCCGTCAATTGAGCGGATGACATAATGCGCCGATACTTTTGCCGCACAGTTCTGAAACCACGCAATGGAACCCGCATATGTGCCGGAGGTATAATGAATCGTCACATTGCTCACTTGCGTGCCATTGCGTGACGAATAGTTGCATGATGCTGCGGGATTCCAAACGGCAGACGGATAATCCACTGTGGATGTGGCTTTTTGCTCATAAGGATAATCCAGCGACACATTGCTTTGCTGCAACATAGCGGACTTCTCCCCAAACAAAATATTGAAATCAACATTAAAATCGGGAATTCCAAAATGAAACAAAATACCATCAATGAAAACAAAATAAATAACATACAGGGAACTGAGCAGCGCAAAGTCACATTCCACAGGGATCTCCGACAAATCAATTAAAACAGGTTTATATATTTCCAATTCTTTTCCATAACAATTGTATTTCTTCTGCAAGCTAGAAAACGCCAACGCATAGGCCATAATGGCCATGGAGTCTTGTCTTATTATCTCTTCCACTGAAATACCAGACAACTCCGACACCAACCGCAGATTCTCTCTAAAGAAGCCTTTCCCGGACAAAGTCAGTCCCATAACCGAATAGGTACGCGGAATTGTATTGGGATCCACATCCAGCGTGTCAGTCCATTCTGGTGCGGAAAAACGGGTATAATTATAGGCAACCGACTCCAACATACCTCGAGGGACAGTCGGACAACGCTCATACGCCGCTTCAAATGCGGGTTTCAAACGACTGTAGTCCTGATTCATACGCGTCTGCACTTCAGGAGGCAAAACCGCCAACTGCGCTTGAAGTCTTGGCACAATAAGAAAAAACAAAAAAAGAAATACGCCAATACGGATGTTCGCTTTCATAGTCTAAAGAGAATTATTCTTGTTTTCACCGCAAAAATAAAACTCCTGACACCCCTTTGTCAAGCAACCATCCGAATATTAATATTTTTTAACACTTTGGTTTAATGCCGACTAAATGCATCTCGTTGTCATATAATATTTTACAAATATCCTTAACAAACAATTCTTAATCGCATTTTAACAATCAATTGTAAAAAATCACTTTTTGACGGTCTGATCCTTGGCGTTCAGGTTCTCCATAAACTTGTTTTCCAGGAAGGAAAGACGACGAAGTGTATGGCCCGAGAACATCATCAGCAGAATAATGGCAATGGTGATCAGAACAATCACCCACTTGGTATATTTGAAGAAGTTGACCAGAATGGAGAAAACAAAAAAACCGGCAAGGATGAAACGGAAAAGGGTCCATACCACCACCACAATTGTATTTGCCTTGTTTTCCTCAATCATATCAATATACATCTGCCGCGTTTTTTGTTTGATTCTAACCATTCCGTAGAGAAAAGGCAGTATCAAAATCAGAGAAATGACTGCCAAAATGGTATTGTAGAGCCATTGTGGGAGAAATTCACCGATTTTCAGCTCTTTAATAAAAGGCCATAGGTGGTCAAACAGCAGCACAAGAACCGCAAAACTTAGGACGAAAAAGATCAGCACTCGAGGCAGTGTACTGACAATGATGCTTCTCCAGTTTTTGTTACCGCTTTTTCTGCCCAAAAGACTATAGGCATCCAATTGAGCCTTTGTGCTGGCAGGAAGTTTACGGTCCAAAAACAGATAGAGGGGTGAAGCTGCTTTTATCCAATAAGGCGTTGTAAACGTGGTTATTACAGATGCAGCAATGATAACTGGGTAGATATGTTTCGGCATAACACCAAGCGAGACACCAACAGAAGCGATGATAAACGCGAACTCACCCACTTGCGACAAAGTGAAGCCGGTCTTTATAGCATCCTCCAGGGTGGCCCCCGCAACAAGCGCCGCACCCGAAGAAACCACCGCCTTGATTACCAGTGTTATAATCACAAGGGAAAGAATCAGTTTCCAATACTGGACCAGAATCTGCGGATCAATCATCATGCCCACTGACACAAAAAAGATGGCGCCAAACAGGTCCTTTATGCTCTTGGTCAAATTAATAATACGCTCACTCTCAATAGTTTCCGACAAAATAGAACCTATCACAAACGCACCCAATGCGGAGGAAAATCCTACATTGTTGGCAATAATCACCATACCGAAACAGAGTCCGATGGAGATAATAAGCAGCGTTTCGTCATTAATATATTTCTTCGCTCTTTTGAAGAATGTGGGAATCACATAAATGCCCACCACAAACCATAAAATAAGGAAGAATATGAGTTTCACGATACTCATCAGCATCTCCATGCCCGCCGACTGCTTACTGGCGGCGGCGGTGGACAACAGCACCATCATCACAACGGCCACCACATCCTGAATGATGAGCACAACCATGGTCAAATCCACAAAAGGCTCGTTCTTCAGTTTCATATCCTCAAAGGCCTTGATGATAATAGTTGTGGAAGACATGGCCAGCATACCACCGAGGAAAATGCTTTCCATCACGCCCCATCCCATTATAAAACCCAGCAACACGCCCACCGCAATCATGGACAATATCTCTATAATGGCGGTCACAAACGCTTTACTGCCTACTGTGAAGAGTTTCTTGAAACTAAACTCAAGTCCTAATCCAAAAAGGAGGAAGATGATACCGATTTCCGACCAGACTTCGATACTGGCGATATCGGCCACCGTCGGGAAAATATTCAAGTGAGGTCCAACCAAAAACCCGGCCACAATATAACCTAAAACCAAAGGTTGTCTTAAGAGTTTGAAAATGATGGTGACGATACCCGCTGATATCAGTATCAGCGCAAGATCGGAAACGAGTTTAAGGTTTTCAGCCATAAAATACGCTATTGTTTATTATTCTGATTATCCAAATAATTCTCCCATTTCCAAGCGGAGGCAATCATGTCTTCCACATTGAACCTACAGTGCCAATGCAGTAATTCCTTGGCGCGGGAGCAGTCGCCGTAGATGGCCGGAATATCGCCCGGGCGGCGATCTCCGAGCATATAGTTCAGTTTGCGTCCGATAACCTTCTCCGTCGCATTGAGCATCTCCAACACTGACACGCCGTTACCGCTGCCCAGGTTGAACACTTCGCAAGTCTCTTGATTGCGGCCTTCCACCAGGTAATCCATGGCCTTGACATGAGCATCAGCGATGTCAGACACATGCAGATAGTCACGGATGCAGGATCCGTCACGAGTATCATAGTCTGTGCCAAAGACCTGCATTTGCGGTTGTTTGCCACTGGCCACGCGCATGATGATGGGAATCAGATTGTTGGGCTTGTCGGGCGACAGTTCGCCGTTCATACCGGACATGTGCGCGCCCACGGGGTTGAAATAACGCAAGATAAGTGTATGTGTGTCAGGATTGGGCGCCGCCATGCTCTGAATCATCTCCTCGCCAATCTGCTTCGTATGCGCATAGGGACACATTGCCTTGCCTATCGGGGTTGACTCACTCACTGGCAGATGTTCCACATCCCCATAAACTGAACAAGAGGAAGAAAACAGAAGATCCGGGATTTTGAAACGCTGGCATGCTTCCAACACATTGGCCAATGCGCCCAAATTGTTTCGGTAATACATCAGCGGTTTTTCCACCGATTCGCCCACGGCCTTATAAGCGGCAAAATGAATAATACCTTCCACCTCCGGATTCTCCTCAAAGACCTTGAAAAAGGCCTCCTTGTCGCAAATGTCCAACCGATAATTCTTCACCCGCACACCTGTGATTCTCTCCACCCGGTCCATCGTCTCAGGTGTGCTTCTCACACAACTGTCCACGGAAACCACATCATAACGGCCACACTCTATCAATTCGATGATGGTGTGGGAGCCGATGTAGCCGCAACCGCCAGTAACAAGAATTTTGGGAAGCATAAGATGAGGGAGGAATGTTTTTAATGTTTATAATATTCTTGAAATTAAAGGGTCGTGGATGTCAACCTTTATGGTTTGTTAATCGTTATTTCGCCGACGCACTTGCCTTTGCTGGTCATCTGGTAGATGCGCGTGTCTCCGATAACCGTTGGTTCTTTCATCTCGTAATGCGAGTGCCCTCCGATGATGATATCGATTCCGGGAACTGTCTCTGCCAGGTTATAGTCGCCAAAATCTCCGGGTTCGATACCAAGGTGGGAAAGACAAATTATCAAATCGCATCCTTTTTCTTTCAACAGGGTTACCATTTTATTGGAAATGGGCACAGGGTCAAGATAGGTCAGTTCTTGGGCGACTTGTGGGGCGACCAACCCGTCTAGATTCACGGTGAGGCCGAACACCCCGATCTTATAACCGCCTTTTTCAAAAACAGCATAAGGTTTGATCACTTTGGCGAGTGCTTTGTTATGGAACTCATAATTGGCACAAAGAATGGGGAAATGGGCTTTCCGGGCGCGTTTTGCCAGTGCGGAACATCCATTGTCAAACTCATGGTTGCCCAATGTGGCGGCGTCGTATTTCATCGCATTCATCAGATAGATTTCCGTATATCCTTTGAAGAAATTGAAATACGGAGTGCCTTGTGAGAAATCGCCGGCGTCGAGCACCAGCACATTAGGATGCTGTTCGCGCACCTCGCGGATGTACGCCTCGCGGCGCAGGAATCCGCCCACATTGGTGTCCGCCTTGTAGGTAAAAGGTTCAATCTGACTATGGGTGTCATTGGTGTGCAAGATGACCAATTCCTGCGCATGCACGGAAACGGCCGCCAAAACAAGCGCCAGAATGAAAAAAAAGGTGAATCGGAATCGATTATGCATTGTTATATATTTGAGTTGCAAAGATACTAAAAAAAGCGAGGTGTTCGGCCTCGCTTTTCATCGTCAAAATTATTACTATATAGTGCTTGGGTTATGCGTAGAGTTCCTCGAAGATCTTGCGCAGCTCGGGGCTTTCGCGCAGCTCTTGCAGAGTGAATTCAGCATGTCCCTTTGTATAGCCGTTACCCATGATCATGTTCACATCGCTGCCGATGCCTTCAGCACCGAGACTGGCTTTTGTGAAGCTGGTTGCCATGGAGAAGAAATAAACGATACCATCGTCTTTGGTGCAGAGCACGGCGGTCATCTCCTGGTCGGGAACAT
>DGGS01000084.1:0-171 GCA_002392325.1 Bacteroidales bacterium UBA3868 | reverse complement strand
GAACATTGACGCAGTTGATGGTGACATCGGCCATTTTGCCGTTTGTGAGTTTCTCGATGAGCTCATACACTTGCACGGGGGTCATGCCAGCGGCAGACTCCACGATATCGCAGAAACCGAGATCTTTGATACGCTGTGTGCTCTTCGGGCTGTTGGCGATACCGATCACCT
>DGGS01000081.1 GCA_002392325.1 Bacteroidales bacterium UBA3868 | reverse complement strand
TCGTGATTTTTGACACCAAAGGCACACTGCACAAAAACCGCACACAATACCGTGACGACAAGCGATTCTACCGCAAATGGGAATTGTGCGAAACGACCAACCCCAACTGCATTGAAACGCACGAGGAGGCCTTCAAGGACGCCGATGTGCTGATTGCGCTCTCCAAACCGGGTCCAGACACCATCAAACCCGAGTGGATCTCGCTGATGGCTGACAAGGCGATCGTTTTCGCTTGCGCTAATCCCGTGCCGGAAATCTATCCCTACAAAGCCAAAGAAGCAGGCGCCTACATCGTGGCCACCGGGCGCGGCGACTTCCCCAACCAAGTCAACAACTCCGTTTGTTTCCCTGCCATCCTGAAGGGCACGCTGCTCGTTTCCGCCAGCAAAATCACCGACAGCATGGCCATCTGCGCAGCGCACTCTATTGCAAAATACGCTGAAAACCAAGGCATTACTTCGGAGCACATCATGCCCACCATGATGGACAGCGAACTGTTCCCCAATGTGGCCGCCGATGTGGCCATGCAAGCCATAAAGGATGGCGTTGCCCGCAAACAGCGCACCTGGCAGGAAGTGTATGACATTGCCAAACACGACATCGATGAAACCCATGCCATCGTGGAACAATTTGAACAAGATGGCGTTATCCGTCAATTCCCGGAAGCGGAAATCCGCAAAATCGTACGCGAAGTCTGTGATCAGTTATGAAAAAACGCATCATTGTATCGCTCTTTTTTGTAGTTGGCATCACATCCATACTACTTATTCTCTCCATCTTCAAACTTTACACCGAAGCGGAAAAGGTGCAGCGCAGCATCTTTGTGAACGAAGTGCTTACCGCCGGAGATGAGATTGTGAACAAGATTGATGCGCTCATCCAGAATGACACACTATCCAACGAATCCATTGACAGCACGGACAACTCATTGCCCGACACCACTGCGGTTGTATCCGTTCAGCACGCTAGACGCTTTCTGTTGGACACCGTCACTTTCCAGCCCATCGGCATTATCCAAACGGTGGTGTTTGTGAAAGAGAACAACTCGCGGGTGATGGAAAATGACACCACCTATTTCAGCGACACCTACCGGAAAATGTTCCCGCTGAACAATGACCCTTGGTCACCGAAAAACGCCAAAAGTCCCAGCTCTTTTGTAGTCAGCGACCTCGACGCCAATCTCGTGCAAATTGACAGCAGCACCTTGCAACTGCTTAGTCCCGAATATCTTTCCAGACTCATCAAAGCATGTTTGGCGGAAGAGAATATAGACGCGCGCTTTGATTTCGCATTATACAACGCCTTCACCACCGACTTCGCCATCATGCCTCAGTTCACTGATGAGGAAACCATGCTCCAAAGCGAATATGTCTTCCGTTTGAAATACAACGAAAAGGTGGCTTCGCCCAACTACATCATCCTCTACTTCCCCACTGAACGCGGTATTTTCTTGCAACGCATGAGCACCATAGTAGGGTTAATTATCTGCTTGTTAATCATTTGCTTCACTATATCCTTTGTTGCGCTCTACTCCCTTTACCGTCAAAAGAAAGTGTCGGAAGTCACCAATGAGTTCGTCAACAACATGACGCACGAGTTCAAGACCCCGATATCCACCATCTCGCTGGCGTGTGAGGCACTCTCGGACCCGACGCTGCATAGCGACGCCACTATGCGCGAAGCGTACATCAAAATCATCCAAGATGAGAACGACCGCCTTAAAGACATGGTTAACAACATCTTGCAGATTGCCCAGTTGAAAAAGGGACAAGTGAAAATGGATGTGGAATTGTTGGATATGCACGAACTCATTCATAAGGTCACAGACAGTGTCGCTCTGCAAATCAGTTCCACCAACGGCAGTTTGAATCTGGCCCTCAACGCCGACACCTACAAGATTTTCGGCGACCGCCATCATCTGGAGAATGTCATCATCAACCTGGTGGAAAACGGCATTAAATATTCCACTGACAAACCAGAAATTCTTATCAACACCCAGTCCGACAAGAAAAACTTCATGCTCTCGGTCACGGACAAAGGCATCGGAATCCCCAAGAAAGCCCTTGCCAGCATTTTTGAGAATTTTTACCGCGTGCCCAAAGGCAATGTGCACAATGTAAAAGGATATGGCCTTGGATTAGGGTATGTCAAGAAGATCATTTCCCTGCACCACGGCCATATTGAAGTTCAAAGTGAAGAAGGCAAAGGCAGCACCTTTGTGGTTTATCTGCCTTTGAAAAGCACCAAATAAGACTACATCACAAATTTGAAGCCGATGCCATGCACATTGATGATTTGGATACTCGGCTCGCTCTTGAAGTATTTGCGCAACTTTGTGATATACACATCCATATTGCGGGCGTTGTAATAGCTGTCGTCACCCCAAATCTTCTTGAGGGCATAACCGCGCTCCAGCACATCGTTTTTCTTGTCGAGCAGCATCTGCAGCAGTTCCACCTCACGGGTGGTGATTTTCTTCTCCTCGCCTTGGATAGTGAGCGTCTGGCGTTTCTTGTCAAACACAATACTGCCCAACTGCACCACTTCATCTTCCGGTTCCTGCTGCGTAGTCCGGCGCAAAAGCGCCTGAATACGGGCTAAGAGCACATCAATGGAGAAGGGTTTTGTGATATAATCGTCACCGCCAATGGAGAGGCCTTTAATCATATCCTCTTGCAAATTCTTGGCTGTCAAGAAGATAATCGGAATTTTCTTGTCCAGTTTCCGAATCTCCTGCGCCAGCGTGAAACCGTCCATAAGCGGCATCATCACATCGATGATGCAGATATCGAAATCACCCTTGCAGAACATTTCGTAGGCAATCTCGCCGTTGGTGGCATGATCAATGTGATAGCCCTTTCCGGTAAGATATGTGGTAAGCACCTTGCCCAGATTGACATCGTCTTCAGCAAAAAGAATTTTTACAGGTTCCATAGGATTGGTAAAATTGGTGAATATGTTTTTTGTAATTTTGTAGAGACACAAATTGTGTCTCTACAAAATAATTAACGAATAACCGCGAAAATATTATCCTCTGAACGGAAAATCTTTGCCCGGGAAGATGGCCTGGCTGCCCAGCATCTCCTCGATACGCATCAGTTGGTTGTATTTGCAGATACGGTCGGTACGGCTGGCGGAGCCCGTCTTGATTTGGCCAGTGCCTAAAGCGACAGCCAAGTCGGCGATGGTGGTATCCTCCGTCTCACCGGAACGGTGCGACATCACAGCCGTGTAGCGATTGCGTTGCGCCAACGCCACAGCGTTTATCGTTTCCGTAAGCGTACCTATCTGATTGACTTTCACCAAGATAGAGTTAGCCACGCCTTTCTCAAGCCCCATAGCCAAGCGGTTGGCATTGGTCACGAACAGGTCGTCGCC
>DGGS01000014.1 GCA_002392325.1 Bacteroidales bacterium UBA3868 | reverse complement strand
GAATGAAAGGAAGGAACGCTTGTATCTTTTCCCGATTTTAACGGGATAGTGTATTTCAGGAAAAGGATAATATTGGAGAAGGCCAAAACCGTGCGTTCTAGGGGGATGAATCCACAAAAGTTTGCTGTTTTCCAAAATCTCCGTAGTCTCAATGAAACCGTTTTGGTCAATCGAAGAGGTCGAATCCAATGCTGCGGGATCATCAGGCAGGGAGTCGTAATAATCATACGTGATCACCCCTTGATGGTACATTTCCTTGTCCAAAACACGCATGACGATATAGTAGGAATGGTTTATGTTCTTGGAAACAGAGTCCACTTTTGCTTCAAATATAAAGATGTTTCCAGGTTTGTATATGGTATCGTGATCATCCATAGCAATATCAGAGGCGATTATCCTTATGGGAATAGTAAAGAGAATGGCTATGACACAAATGCTATGGAACGTCACTGTTTTTTCTTTTGTCTGACATGGTTTCTTTTTCATAAATATGATTTTAGAATAAGTCCACAAAATAAATATTTCCTATTATCATCAGCAAACAAAAATACCGCCGTGAATCCGCGTCATAGGGCATCTCCACAGCGGCATTTTCAAACGTCTTACGTCCAACGTCTCAAGTCTAACGTCTCACGTCTCACGTCTTTATTATCCTATCACCTTCTCCGTCAATCTCATCAATCTCTTTTCAATACGGTCGGCTTTCACCACATAGTCGTGCGCCTTGTTGATCATCATCTCGGCCCACTCCTTGTCTTTCAGCGAGGAGGCGTTGATTTTGACGTTGAGATAGGCGCCGTGGACAGCCGCGCGGGCGCAGAGCACACCCACTCCGGCATCGGAAACAGAAGCTGGGTTGCCCTTCTTGATCATCGCCTCGCAAATCTCGAACACCTTGAAGGAGTTCTCAATGGTGCGCATCGGCACTTCGGTGGCGTATTTGGTGGCATCCTGGATGGCCTGCGAACGGGCTTCTTTCTCCTCGGGTGTGCCCTTCGGCATACCAAAGGCGTTCATAATCACATTGAAAGCATTAGTGTCCTCATCCACAAGGGCAAGCAGCGTGTCTTTCAATGCCTGACCTTTCTCAGCCCATTTGGAATAAAACTCCCACTTGGCATCCCAGCCGGGTTTGTGGGAGGAGAGGTTGGCAACCATCGTGCCGAGGGCGGCGCCGAGGGAGCCCATGTAAGCGGAGATGGAGCCGCCGCCGGGGGCCGGACTTTCGGAGGCCGTCTCGTTGGCGAATCCTGTGCAGGTCATATCCACCAACTTCGGTGTAGTGTCTTCTTTCTCGAGAAGATACTCTATCACCTTTTCTTCAGCGTTAAAGGGTTTCAGATCATCCAAACCCATGGATTTGATGGCGATTTTCACCTTTTCTTTCTCATCGATACCTAACGAGCGGTGCTGTTTGGCCAGATAGTAATTGGCTGCATCGATCAGCGTTTTCTTGGGCACCAGACCCACGATTTCAGCACCTGTGACACGCACGCCGCGCTTGGCGGCCTTGTCGCAGACCTCATCAAAGGCCACATGCAGCGGGGTGAGGTTGGTGTTGGTGATATTCATGGAAACTTGGGCGATACCGTATTCGGCAATGTACCAACCGATGGCTTTTGTACCTTTGAGCGTACCCGGAAGCATCACAGGTTTGCCGTCCTTGTCGAGCACTTTCTTGCCAGTGATAGGATTGCCCTCTCTCTTCGGGCGGCCTTTTTCACGCACATCGAAAGCGATGGCGTTGGCGCGACGGGTAGAGGTGGTGTTAAGGTTATAGTTCACGGCGATGAGGAAATCGCGGGCTCCGATGGCGGTGGCGCCGCTCTTGGCCACGCTTTCCGTGAACTTGTTCGGACCAAAATCGGGTTTCCACTCCTTGGTCGTGATGCGTTCTTTCAGCGCTTCGTATTCGCCCTGACGGCAGTTGGCGAGGTTGCGGCGTTTCTCCTCAAAAGCGGCGTTTTCATAGCAGAACACGGGGATGTTCAGCTCCTCACCCACTTTCTTGGCCAACTTACGGGCATATTCCGCTGTTTCTTCCATCGTGATATTGGCCACCGGCACAAACGGGCACACATCCGTGGCGCCGAAGCGCGGGTGATCGCCATGATGATAGCGCATGTCAATGAGTTCCTGACACTTGGCAATAAGTTGGAAGGCGGCATCCACCACCGCGTCGGGGGTGCCCACAAAAGTAACCACCGTGCGGTTGGTGGTCGCACCTGGATCCACATCCAACAGGGTTACACCTTCTGCCTGACGAATAACATCGGCCACTTGATTGATAATTTCAGGATTTCTTCCCTCACTGAAATTGGGAACGCATTCGATTAATTGTTTCATATTTATAAATTATTGATTGTTAATTATTTGCAAAAACATATTCTGGGATTGCAAAGATAGGAAAAATAAGGGTACAGTGGACTACCATCATAATTGTGTAAAAAAAAATTATTTTTTTAGTTGTATAATTAAAAAATTAGTTATATCTTTGCCGCGTTATTATGATTATCATGAAACGTTTTCTTTAAACTTGTAACACTTAACCATATGAAAGAGTTGACCAAAGCAGAAGAACAAGTCATGCAGGTATTATGGAGAATCGGTCAGGGGTTCGCCGCTGACCTCATCGCCAACTTTCCTGAGCCGAAGCCCGCATACAACACCGTGTTAACCGTAGTGAGAATCCTCGAAAAGAAAGGATTTGTGTCGCATGAGACCTTCGGAAAGGCAAACCGCTACTATCCGCTAGTCAGCAAAGAGCAGTACTCGGAAGAGTTTATGCAGCATTTCGTGCGCAACTATTTCGACAACTCCTTTAAGTCCATGGTCTCCTTTTTCGCAAACAACAAGGACCTCTCAATGGAGGATTTGGACGAAATCCGCCGTATGATTGACGCTGTGCCAAATAACAGTACCAACAATAAAATCAAATGATTATGAAAACGATCCTTTTTTCCGCTGTGGCCATCGCCCTGTTTTTCGGGCTTTATGCCGTGACCTTGCGCCGAAGCAATCTGTTTCGTTTGCGCCGTTTCTATCTTATTGGAACGCTGGCTGTTTCGATGATTATTCCCTTCGTTTCCATTGAAATAAAGGTTCCGCAAACCACCCGTGTGAGCTCCTATGTACCACATATCCGACAGTCCTACGAAACCGTCGTGCCGCAAATCGCAATTCAAGAAACTTCACTTGAACCGGCACAAACCGTCGCACCAATCACCACCATTGCTCCAAAGTCCTCGCGGACTTGGAAAGATATTGTGCCGATCGTCTATATCATCGGCTGTGCGACTGCGTTTATCATTTTGGTTATCAAGTTGATAAAAACGGCATCCTACTACCGTCGCAGCATCTTTTCGGAGGAATTGTCCACTCGAGAAATGCGTGTTCGAGTGCTGACCGAGCCCGACGGAAACCTACCGTTCTCGTTCTCGCGCTCCATCTTCGTGAACCCGAATGTTTTTACGGACAGTGAATTACAGCAAGTGCTGGCTCACGAGTGGGCACACATCCGTCAGCGCCATACTTTCGACCTGCTTTTCCTTGAAGTACTGAAAGTGCTGCAATGGTTCAACCCTGTCATCCACCTCTGTATGAAAGAGTTAAAAACCATCCACGAATATCTCGCCGACGAGCAAGTACTGACGCAGGGCGCCCCCAAGCGCGACTATCTGGAGCTGCTGTACAAGCAGCTGTGCGTGGGCACTTTCGCACCTGTGGGAAACAGTTTCCGTCACCTGCTGACCAAAAAGCGGATTCTGATGATGAGCCAGCCTGTGAAACGCAGAATGTCGGCGTGGTGGTTACTCGCGCTCGTTCCCATCATTGCCGGACTATTGTTGGTGAACTGCCATCCGAAAGAGGAGGTTGCCGATGAGTTGGTGGAAGAGGTTGTCGAAGAGCCGGAGGATCCGATCATCTATGACCCGGTCGGCAAAACTCCCGATGTGATGCCCGAGTTCCCGGGCGGCATCCAGCAGTACGTCGATAACCTGTACAGCAGCATGACGTATCCCGAATTGGCGAAAAAGTACAAGCTGCAAGGCATCTTCACCGTCCATTTCATTGTGGAGAAGGATGGGCGGATACGCCACGTGGAGTTAGACACGGCATACGTCAACTGGAAGTCCAAAGAGGGAGGTATGGTGGCCATGTTAGGCAAAAACGGTTATGCACTTGCACATCTTGATCTAGGCGAAGGCACATCTGTGGATGAAGAATCGCGGAATGAGATTGTACGGCAATTGTATGAGTCGCTTATGACGGAGTTTAACCGTGCTTTCCGCGCTGCGCCCGCCTGCAAACCCGCTATGAAGGACGGACAGCCGGTGCGCTGCAAGTTGTGGCTGCCGGCGGCGTTCAGCGCTGGCGAAAACCCTGCAGCAAAGGTTACCATAAAAGATCCACGCTCTTCCCGAAAGAGCACTAATGTTGACCTTGTCGAAGCCGACAGTCAGTTAGGTCCCCGCTTCCTGCGTGTCCAAATCGACACTTTCCCCTGCGAAACGTTTGTGCTGCAAGACTGATCTGTGTGAAAGGGTTGTGAATTAGTTAGCAGATAGCAGTTAGTTAGCAGTTGAGATGGCTCGAATGGGCCGTCCATGGGTGTTATATGCCGAAAATTCCGAATGAGAAAATTGTAAAACAATGTGACTTAATAAATTATACAACAATGAAAAAGATTTTTAATATGATGGCTCTGCTTCTGTTTTGCGTAACTGTTTTCGCGCAAAACACGGACACGACGGCGGTGGCGAAGGCCGACACCATCGTCTCGAAGAAGACGACAGAACTGCCCGAGGTGGGCATCACCGCGAAGAAGCCCGTCTATATGA
>DGGS01000139.1 GCA_002392325.1 Bacteroidales bacterium UBA3868 | reverse complement strand
GACGCACGGCCGTGCGTCTCAACAATAAAAAAACAACCAATATGAAACTCTTACTTATCAGCAATTCCACTAATTACAAAGAGCCCTATCTGGGCTGGTGTACCCCTCTTATCAAGGAATTCATCCAGAAATCCGCTTCCGAAATCGTGTTTGTGCCTTACGCGGGCGTGGATGTGGGTGGCGAGGTCTATCCCAAGAGCTATGACTCCTACACCGCGCGCGTGCAGAAGGTGTTCGACCAGTTCAAAAAGAAGATTGTGTCCGTGCACACGGCGAAAGATCCGGTGGCTTTGATCAACAAGGCCAAGATGATCATGGTGGGCGGCGGCAACACCTTCCATTTGGTGGCTGAATTGCAGCGCAACAAACTTATCGAACCTATCCGTCGCAAAGTGATGGAGGGAGTTCCATATATCGGCTGGAGTGCCGGTTCCAATGTGGCTTGCCCGACCTTGTGCACCACTAACGATATGCCTATTGTGATGCCTGAGAGTTTCAAGTGCCTGGATTTGGTGCCGTTCCAGATCAATCCCCACTACATTGATCCGTATCCGCAAGACATCAACGATGCCATCCGTCATGGCGGCGAGACGCGCCAAGTGCGTATTAACGAGTATCTGGCCGTCAACCAGAACATGGCCGTGGCAGGTTTGCGTGAGGGTACAGCATTATGGGTGGACCACGAGCGTATCACGCTTCGTGGCACACGCAACATGATTGTGCTGCGCTACGGCAAGAAACCGGTGGAGAAGAAACCGGGTGACGAGTTTGAGTTCGATCTGAAATAGGTTATCCATTTTTTTCTCCCATGGCACCCCGCATAGTGGTATCGCTCATTGTTTTCATTCCGGTTTTTGCGGGAATGACATACTTCATGTACCGTTACCTGTTAGGGAAAAAGAGTGGGCGGAAAGAAAACTCGTATGATTTCACGGGCTTGCTGTTCTTGTTAATCCCGACAGTGGCCGGTTTTACGGGTTTGTTTGGAGATTGCTTGAAAAATATCATCGCCAACGACAATACGCGTATGCTGGTGTCGTTGGCGATTTCTGTTGCACTGGTGACTGTGGCGGATATTGTGGTTCGCGTCGTGGTGCGCAAGAAGATGCAAAATTCTGAATCCGAATAAGATACTGTAAGGATGGCAAGATCCTGTCAAAGAGTCCTCCTATTTCACGTATTCGTAATAATAGGTGTTTACCCGACTGTGATCTGTCCCATCCGTATTATGCTCAATAAGTGTTTTGGTGACCTTTTTAGGGTAACCGTCTTCAAACTCATAGTCAAAATGAGTGGATGTTCTGAGATGGTTTAATGATGCGGAAATATAAGTGCAGGTGCTTTCAGAAACTAAATTCTGATAATAACCGTCATGAATTGCGTATGGATTTGGAGCTAAAAGACACATAAAAGAGAAACCATAAAACGGGTTGGGGTAAGGAATGTATGTGTATTTGTACACTAGTGATGTGCCGGAAAGTTGTTCGGTGACTTCAACGATGTTGTCCCCCTCATATTTGAATGTGGCGGTGCATTTCTTATATTTCTGCCCTTTGTCTTTCTCCAAAGGGATGGAATTTGTTAAACCGGGCTCGAAGATGAAATTGTCGAATTCCCCATTATCAAGTTTGTTATAATAGTACTGCTCACAAGTATATCCTGAAACCCGATGTTTTTCATCATGTGAGAACTGCCATTTTGCAAAAGGCATAGTGTTTAGTTCGGATTGGTGTTGTGTTAATTGGATATAGGCATCAACGGTTTCCAAATAACGACCGCTTTTGTCGTAGTGAAAATAGTAGTGTGTCTCTTGCAAGTCTTGGATTCTTTTGATAAAATCCAGTTGACCGTTTTTATACGTAAAGAAATATGTGAAATGATGGGAAGTGTCCGTAACATCATAATAATAGGTTATGGATTCCAAGCGGTTGTTTTTCCAAGTGAAATCCTGAAGAGGAACAGGCCCGTTGGATGTCATGGTATAGACAAGGTCTATTTTTTTTGCCGGGGAGAAGTGCCCCTCACGTTCGCAAGAACCGCATATAATTGACGCGGAGAGGAGTAGGGCAAGTTGTATAAATATAACTGCGTTTTTCATCTTGTTGCTGAATGTTTGTGTTTGATTGTTCTGTGTGTGTGATAATGCAAGATTAGGGGAGATATTCAAGAACCATAGTCGTGCTAAGGTAATTGGTGTCGGGATAGTTTTCGGCATATTCCTTAAAATTCTGCGAAATCAGAGTTGGATAGTTGTCATGGGTGGAATAGGAAAAAAGAAAGTCGTGTGTGATGACTTGAGGATTCACTTTATACACCATAGTCATGTGTTCGGGCATGTGTTGGATGTATTTGTTCGTAATAGAATATGTCGGGTCTATGTAAAGGATATTGCAACTGTTGTAAAAAGGATTGACGACATCCGTATAGGAAAGTATCTTGCCGAAACAGGTGTCATTGCCTTCCAAACCATACTGGAAAGCGTCAAGCATGCCATCTTTGTATTCAAAAGAGGCGGAATAAACGAATAGTGGGACTTTCGATTTAGGAGCGTGTTTTAGCGTTTTGATGAAAGATAACTCAGGACATAACAACTGAAGGACGGTCTGAGTGGCTTCCTCATCTTTTTCACAGGACTTGTTGTTATAATAAACCTGAAAGTGTTCCTTTTTAAATCCGGAAATCAAACCGTCCGAATTGTAATATAGGTCAATATGAACTTCTTTTTCAGGAGATTCCCAGGCCCACTTGCTCTTATACCCGTCAATGGAGATAATATGCCGATTGTGTTTGTCATATTGGAAATAATAGAGCATGTTCGATTCGCGTGTGGAGTAATGTATGTTTGTCAGTCGTTTTTTGTCGTATGTAAAGCGCATGACTCCGCTGCTTTCACCGATATAAATCTCTTTCAACAAATCCTTGTCCCATACCCATGTCTCACTAAGTAGCAGGGAACTGTCATAAGAAGATTTGTAGTATATTTTGGAAATCTTCTTGTTCGGATTATAAATGGGTTCCCGTTGGCACGAAGAAAGGAGCAGGAAACAGGCCAGCAAGGAAAAAAGAACAGGGGAGGACAAGTTTCGTGTGACCATATGCAAGTTGTGTTTATGCTTGAATCAAAAATATGAATGCAAAGATATTTTTTTTATGAATGCAAAGATATTTTTTGGTAATGATATAGAAGTTGACCCGGCCATGCAGTAGTTTCCGCTCAACGCTAATGCGTCTCGCGGAATGGTGTGCCGCAAACGGGTAAAAATGAGGAAAGATGGGCGGTTTCATATGTGTTCCAACTACGGCAGGCATTCCCGCTGCCCATCTTTCCTTATGTGTACTATCGGCGTACCCACCATTCCGCCGTGAACAAAGTGAATGGCGGAATCCAAATCAATAGACCATCATATTGGGTCATCTTCTAAATTATTGCCTATTTTTTTTGGTACACTTTTTGCAATATTTTCAGCGCTTATGCGTTAGTGTAACGCTAAAATTTAATAGGAAGTACTATGAAAAAGATGTTATGCAAATGTTCAGGACTATTGTCGATTCTCATCCTGTTTTGTTCGGTCGCTTCGGCGCAGAATGACGAATCCTGCAAGGCATCCGCTCCAGCGGAAGTGGCTGTGGGACAGCAGTTCAAGTACACGGTAACCACGGAAGAGAGAGGGGAGATCATCTCCTCCGACTTCGGGAAGTTTGAGATGGTGAGCGGCCCCAGCGTGGGGTCCAGCACCTCCATCTCCATGATAAACGGGAAGGTGGAACAGAACACATCTTATACCTATACCTATTATTTGATAGGAAACAAAGAGGGCGAGTTCACCATTCCGGGCGTGTCTATTTCCATTGATGGCAGGGTGGTGAAGAGTAACTATGTGATAGTCAAGGTGGTGAAAGCGCCCAAGATCGCACAGCAGGAGGAACGCACGCCGAATGACAGCTGGTTCAATTGGGAATTCCAGATGCCGGAGATAGAATGGCCTTTTGGTTCGCGCGTGCAACCGCAACAGAAACAGCAAGATAAGGTGCAGATTGACGACAAGATAGGGAAGGATGACATCTTCATCAAGGCAACCTCCTCGCAATTGGAAGCTTACCAAGGCGAGGCCGTTGTGGTGACGCACAAACTGTATGTGAAACAGGAGTACCGCCGTTACGCCATCGAGCGCGCCAGTTTTGCCAATACCGGCGACATGTGGCTTGAACCCTTGGACCTGTCGAACCGCGCCACGGAGAGCACCGAGACGGTGAACGGCAAGAATTATAGTGTGTTCGTGGTGAAGCAAACGGCCGTTTATCCTACCAAGACGGGCAAACTCGTTATTCCGAAACTGACACTAACCTTGCGCATCAGCGTGCCCGCCACGGTGAAGGACCCGTTCTGGGGCAGCATCAGCACCACCCGCCGCAAGGATGTGACGGTCACCTCCAACGACCTGTCTTTGAAGGTGAAAGCGTTGCCTGGCGCGCACTCGAACGACAAAACCGAAGTGGTGGGCAATTTCACCATCAGTTCCAATCTGAACAAGACCGAGACCTACGCCAACGAACCGATTACCTTGGTGGTAACGGTGTCTGGCACGGGCAACCTGCATCATATCACCGCGGAGGATTTGGGCATTGACTTCCCGGCCGACTGCGATGTGACCTACCCGCGCATCACGGGGAGCATCTCGGCCAAGAGCGACATGGTGACGGGCTCCAAGACTTTCCGCTACACGATCATTCCGCGTTCGGAGGGCACATACCTGATCCCCGGCGCCACCTATACCTATTATAATTATGAGATGGGGACCTACAGGACCATCTCGTCACCCGACTATCAGATTGAGGTGCATCCCGCCCGCCGGAGCACCGCCCCGGCAGTCCCTGACAGCGATGAGGAGAAAAAGCCGAAATCCAATGTCAAGACCTATAAAATATGACATAATAATGTTAGGGGCGGAAAATTTTCCGCCCCTGTTTTTTTGCATTAGGACAATCACGCCTTTAAAAAACAAGGTTGCCATAAAAAATTAAAAAATATTCATTTACAATAGGTTTGGTATCAAAAAAAGTGTATTTTTGCCGACCTTAAAAAACCGATTATTGTCCTGAATGTTAGTAAAGGAAAATTAATTAGTAATCAGAGAGTTGTGGGTGAAGACAGCTCTCAAAACAACAAACAACAAACTGAAAAATGGATGCAGTAAGTTACAAAACAATTTCGGCGAATAAAGAAATCGTCAAGAAAGAATGGGTCCTGATCGACGCAGAAGAAATGGTCGTCGGCCGTCTGGCAACCGCAGTGGCCCGCATTCTGAAGGGAAAGAACAAACCGTATTACACCCCAAGTTTCGATTGTGGTGACAATGTGATCATCATCAATGCTGAGAAGGTGAGATTCACGGGCAACAAGTGGACGGACAAGCAGTATGTGCACCACACCACTTATCCTGGCGGACAGCGTTTCGCTACTCCGAAGGAAGTCATGCGCAAATATCCGGAGCGCATTCTCGAGCACGCCATCAAAGGTATGCTTCCGAAGAACAAACTCGGTGCCCAGTTGTATCGCAACCTCCACATCTATTGTGGACCTAACCACCCGCATGAAGCACAGCAACCCAAGTTAATCAACGTTAAAGACCTCAAATAAGAAACATGGAAGTAATCAATACATTAGGCAGAAGAAAAACCGCAGTTGCCCGCTTGTACATGAAGAGCGGTAGCGGTCAAATCATGGTCAACAACCGTGATTATAAAGAATATTTTTGCGTTCCCACCTTGCAATACAAGGTTGAGCAGCCTCTCCAACTGGCCGAAGTGATGGGCAAGTATGACATCAAGGCCAACTTGGACGGCGGTGGCGTCACCGGTCAGGCTGAAGCCCTCCGCATGGCTATCGCCAAGGCTCTCGTGGAAATCAATCCTGAGCTCCGCCACGCCATGAAGGTTCAGGGATTTCTCCGTCGTGACCCGCGTATGGTTGAGCGTAAGAAACCCGGCCAACC
>DGGS01000213.1 GCA_002392325.1 Bacteroidales bacterium UBA3868 | reverse complement strand
CGTTCACGATGCAGCCCATCACGCCGATCTTGAGTCCAGGATAATTGGAAAAGCGCGCCTTCACTTCCGAAAGCACCGATTGGATGTCATATTGTGTGCGACCGCAAGAGGGACAGGAGATAAACTCCGTCTTGCTCATCTTGATTCTACAGGCCTGCAGGATGGTGGCTTCCATATCCCGAATCCTACCTTCTTCGAAACATGGATTCTCCAAAACCAGATTCTTGATATGATGGTTATAGTAGGCGTATCCTGCCATAGAGGCGGAATTGGCCATCCATAAGTCAAAATCCGGTTCGTTGTCCGAAAAATGGAGCGTGTCGCCGCGCACATCGCAACGCACAGATGAAAGCGTCTCCACCGCCTTCAAGAGCGTGTGCGCAAAGGGAGTCTCGTGCTCCGGCGGCTCGGTCAGTGACACACGCACCGTGTCCCCCACCCCCATCAACAGCAAAGCGCCAATGCCAGCGGCCGACTTCACGCGCCCTTCCAGACCGTTGCCGGCCTCCGTAACACCAATATGCAGCGGATAGGAACAACCACGCTTGTCCATCTCATTCTTGAGCATTACGGTGGACTCCATCATAGTTTGCACATTGCTGGATTTCATGGAGATCACAACCTTATGGAAATCAAAGCGTTCGCAAATGTCGATCCACTCCAAAGCCGATTGCACCATGGCATTCGGCGTGTTGCCGTAACGGCTCACAATGCGGTCGCAGAGCGATCCGTGATTGATGCCCAAGCGGATTGCGGTGTCATGTTTCTTGCAGACTTCAAACAATGGTTTGGCGCGCTGCGCCATGCGTTCCACGGAGGCGGCATACTCGTCATCCGTAAGGTCGAGTTGCGAGAAATTGCGCTTATCAACATAGTTACCCGGATTGATGCGCACCTTTTCCACAACCGCAGCCATGGCTTCCGCCACATTCGGGTTGAAATGCACATCGGCCACCAACGGGGTGTCAATGCCCTCGGCGCGCAGTTGCGCCTTGATTTGGCGCATGGCCTCCACCTCTTTGAGCGAAGGGACTGTCAGGCGCACCATCTGCGCTCCGGCGGCAATCATCCGCTTGCACTGCGCAACAGATGCCTCTATGTCATTGGTGTCCGTATTGGTCATCGACTGCACCACTACAGGCGCATCCCCGCCAATCGGAATTCCACCGATGTGAAACGCGATTTTGCTGTTCATAAAGTATTAGTTTCTAAATCCTTGCGCTTGAATATCCACCTGCACATTGTCGCCGGTAATGAGTTTGTATCCCGCCGACGGCTCTTTGATATAGCCGATAATGGAAACATTCTCCACATTCTTGATCTTCTCAAAATCGGCCTGCCTGATGGTGAACATAAGCTCGTAATCATCACCTCCATTGAGAGCGGCAACCGTATGCACGATGTCCAGGTCTTTCAGCGTGGTGAACGCCAGTTCGGTCAAGGGCAGTTTTTCCTCAAAAACGGCACAACCCTTGTCGGAAGCGCGGCAGATTTGCATAATGGCAGCGGCAATGCCGTCTGGAATTGCGCACATGGCCGTGGGCAGGATGTCCTCGCGGCGCAACGCCTCTACAATGTCCAAACGCGGTTCGGGCATGAGCTGACGGCGCAACAGATAGTCCTTGCCACTGAAATCAGGTTGTGTGGAGGGATTCACCTCAAACACTTTCTTCTCACGCTCCAGCAGCAGCAAACCGGCGTATGCGGCGGCAAAGTCGCCCGAAACGCACACCAACTCGTTTTCCGAAGCGCCTTTTCGGGTCACCAAGCGGGCAGGTTCGCATTCTCCTATCGCGGTTACCGTGATTATCAGGTCTTTCCGGGATGTGGAAAGATCCAAACCGACCACATCCACATGCACGGTTTCGCAACAAGCCTCCATACCGGCCAGCAGCTCGTTCACGGCCTTCAAATCAAAACGGTTGGAAACGGCCACATTCACGGTAACCTGGGTGGGTATGGCGTTCATACCCAAAATATCGGTTACCGCCACCGTTATAACCTTGTACCCCAGATGTTTAAGGGGAACATAGGTCAGGTCAAAATGTACATCCTCAATAAACACTTTCGTGGAGGAAACCGTTTGGTTTCCGTCCGTGTCAATCACAGAGGCATCATCTCCGATGCCTACTATGGTTGAGGAATTGTCATTGGGGAAACATTTCGACAGTTCCGCAATCAGGTCGTATTTGCCGAATTGGGGTTGGGATTCGGATTGGTCTTGCATTGTATGGATGTTGATTGTTTGGAAAATTATGGGGGCGTTTGTTTCAAACGTCCCCATTAGATGTTATACATAATAATGTGACGAAATGGAAGTGTCGTCCACCACAGACTGGATCACTTCAGCCAGCAGTTTGGCCACAGAAATAACCTTGATCTTATCGCAGGCGTGGCGCAACGGGATGGTGTCGGCGATAATCACTTCGTCCAGAACAGAGTTCTCTATATTCTCAATGGCGTTGCCGGAGAAGAGACCGTGAGCACACATGGCTCGTACGCTGGCGGCACCCATTTCCTTGATACGGGCGGCAGCTTTGCAAAGCGTACCCGCAGTGTCAATGATGTCATCCACAATAAT
>DGGS01000075.1 GCA_002392325.1 Bacteroidales bacterium UBA3868 | reverse complement strand
GCACCTGAAACGTGCGCGTCTACCACTTCCGCCATCCGGGCAGTTAGTAAATACCCTCCTTGATGATATCGTGGAGATGAATCACTCCAAGATAACGTTCCTGGCTGTCAATGACAAAGAGGTTGGTGATGTTCTTGCTCTTCATCAGTTCCAGCGCATCCACGACGAGGGTTTCTTCGTGGACCGATTTCGGCTGTTTTGTCATCACATCCTGTGCGGTGAGGCGACTGTAATCTGGATTGCGTTCCAGCATTCGCCGGAGGTCGCCGTCGGTGATGGCTCCCACCACCTTCTCATTCTCCACCACGGCGGTTACGCCGAGGCATTTGCCGGAGATTTCCAAAATCACGGTCTGCATCGGGTCAGTTGGGGCCACCATCGGAACATCGTTGAACTTGTACAAGTCCTTGACTTTCATATAGAGGCGTTTTCCCAAAATGCCACCTGGATGGAGTTGGGCGAAATCTTCGGAAGTGAAGCCGCGCAGCTTGATCAGGGTGGAGGCAAGGGCGTCGCCAAGGGCCAATTGGGCGGTGGAACTGCTTGTTGGGGCCAGATTATTGGGACTGGCTTCCCGTTCCACAGTGCAATTGAGCACATAATGGGCCTCGCGGGCGAGGTGCGACTCCGTATTGCCGACCATTGCAATCAGGATGTTGCCGTTTTTCTTCAGAAAGGGCGTCAACAAAGAAATTTCAGGTGTGTTGCCGCTCTTGGATATGCAAAGAACCACATCGTCTTGCTGGATAATGCCCAGATCCCCATGTATGGCATCCGCCGCGTGCATGAAGACTGCCGGTGTGCCGGTGGAATTCAGCGTGGAAACGATCTTCTGACCGATTATCGCGCTTTTTCCAATGCCGGTGACGATGACCCGGCCTTTTGAATTCAGAATCGTCTCCACACTCTTCACAAAATCATCCGTCAGATACTGTTTGAGGGTTTGTACAGCATTCGCCTCCTCTTGCAACACCTCGGCGGCGTAGTTGATTATGTCGTTCCTGTCTTTCAAATCCACGATTCCTTATTCTGAATTTTTAGACTTTTTAGCAGATATGGCACGGCTAAATCGCTCATACTTCCTTCGTGCCATCGCAGTGTCTCCAAAATAGGTTTTGAATTCCTCCGGTGAGAGGTTTTCCATCTCCTCATTTTGGAGCCGCAAAAATAATGAACTTTTCAATACATTCGGACGCAGACCGGCATTTTTTTTGTTTTTTGGACAAACCTCCTGACAACAATCGCATCCAAAGACCAATGGAGCCCTTACAAACACCTCATTATCAGTATTTTTATTCTCCACCGTCTGATAGGCAAAGCATTTGTTCGCATCCACTTTATAGGGTGACAATGCCTGGGCCGGACAACTGTTCACACACAACATGCAATCGCCGCAGTCCGATTTTTTCGGAGAATCGTAGTGATCGAAGGCGCAAGTGGTCAAAATAATGCCGAACACGAAATAAGACCCGTCATCGTTGTGCACCAGACCGTTTTTGCCATAGCAGCCAACCCCGGCCTCTACCGCCCAGTTCTTTTCCGAAATGCAGGAGCTGTCCACCGTGATGCGGCATTGCGCCGACGAATTCTGTTCCGACATCTTGCTCACCACTTCTTGCAACATCCGTTTCACCAGCACATGATAGTCCTCAATCCAAGTGTAACGGGCAGTCCGGTACTTGTCGCTGGCGGGTTGCTCGGCAATGCGGTAATCGAGAGCCGCCACAATGACACTCTGGCACCCGGGGAGCAGTTCCACAGGATCGAAGCGCTTGTGCACATCGCGTTCCAGGAAGCGCATGTCCGCGTGCCTCCCCTCCCCTATGGCAGCCATAAACCGCTCCTCCGCCTCGCACAAAGCGTGCGCCGGAGCAATGCCCACATGAGAGAAACCGGCATCCAGAATCCATTGCTTCACTTGATCGGAACGCATCACCACTATAGTTTCAGTTCCGTGAACTTCTCGGGAATTTTAATACCCGTGGGACCTGGCACATCAAAGCGTATCACCTTTAGATGGGCCTGAATTTCAACCAGATGATTCAAGTCTTTCAATATCATTTCCGTAAAAAAGGAACGGGTGGAATCCATTGCGGCAAAATCATGATATTCGCACGAAAAGGATGAGTGCGCCAGACGCTCATCGCCGTATCCTTGCAATATGTCCTGTACCAGAGCGAAGTTCACCGGCCGTTTCAACAACAACCGAAGGGGCGCGTAGGTGCCCGCATAGTACTGATAGGTAAGTTTGTTGACATATTTGATGCTGTCAGGGGTTAGCACCGCCCGCATCACCTCAATACCGTATGCGCTGACATTCAAATAGATAATACTATCCACACGGTTCACAAAGAAGAAGTTGCAGGTGCGTGTGCCACCGGTATCGACGATATCGGCCTTGCCTCGATAGGAGAGCCACTGGTAACCGGAAGCCAGGGGAGGCATTGTGTCCACCGAAGCAAGTACCGTGTCAATTTGCGGTCCCGCAATCGTATCCTGCGCCACTTGCGCAGTGGCGCAACCCGACATTCCCAACAAGAGAATGCCGCAGCAAAGCATCATCGTAATTTTCAGAATCCGTGACATTTATCGAATCAAGGTTACACCGCCCGTAATGGCAGGCTGACCCGTTCCCCGCAAATCATCCATTTGAGTCCAATGATGGATATAGTAGGTGTACACACCTTGCGGACAGAGTTGGCCGTTAAAATCACGCCCGTCCCAACCTACAGTCGGATTGGTGGATTTGAACACCAGCCGTCCGGCACGGTCATAAACCAGCATCAGATATTGTGCCAATTCAACGCCTTCATAAACGGGGATAAAGTAATCGTTAAGTCCATCATCATTCGGAGTGAAAGCATTGGGCACCATAAAGGAAACCGGCACATACACTCGCACATGTTCCGTCACAGAATCGCGACATTCATACTGATTGGTGGCGGATAGCGTAACATCGTATGATCCCACATGGGTAAAATCATGGGTGACGGAATGCAAATCCTCAATTATGGAAGTTTCGGGATTATACCGGTCATTAAAATTCCAGACTATATTGTAATCGGGGTCACAATCCGTGAAGCAGGTCAGCGTACCCACGCCCCTTTCAATCACCACTGATTCAGGCGAATAGGTAAATGACAATTCGGGCAATGGAAGAACCACGACGGTTATGGTATCCGTGGTAAAGCATTCCTCATCAGAGGGTTCGATGGCTTTCACCACATAGGTGGAAGTATCGGTGGGGCGAACCACCAGCACATCACCCTCGTATCCGTTGCCCCAACGCAAAACATAGGTCGGACTGTCCACCTGGGCCACCAAACGGGCCTGGTCTCCATAGCAGATCACCGAGTCGCCGGAAATATGCGGAATAGCCATAGTGTCCACATTCACGACAGTTCTGGCGGTACGGCGGCAGTTGTTGTCAAAAAGAACGGTTAGCTCATATTCCTGGGTCTGCATTGCTCGAATGCTGAGGGTATCTGTTGTGTCTGAGGTGTTCCACAAGAAACTCTCCGGATGTATTTCCGTTGTGTCACTGTAAATTGGCTCCAACTTAACCGTTTTTCCTGGACAAACGGTAAAAGTATCCAGCGACAACTTCGGCACCGTCACAATCACGTGCACGGTGTCATACAGGTCGAATGGATTATTACCCGCATTTGTAAAGTGATATCTTACGATGTAATCTGTTGAATCCTGAGGGTCCACCACCAGTTTCTTGGAGTGTCCCACACAGGTAGAGTCAGAAACCGTATTGGCAAACCAGTCAATAGTGGCGGCTTCATCCATTGGTGTAATGGGAGTAAAACGCCAAGCCTCGTCATTAGCCTGATTCTTTTTGATATTCTCGTTTTGGGGATTACCTGGATTCACCCACCAGTCAGGGCCTCTACCTGGAGCCAATAATACTTGTGAAGAGGATTTGTTGTGTAAACCAATTACACCTTCCTTCCCATCAATACTGGTGGCAGTCTGTCCCTTGCTACAATGCTTCACATAGATGTCAATAATGTTAGTGCCCTCATACATCACCATCTGATAGGTGTTATAATAACCATTATCATACTCATTGGGAGTGCTTCCTTGCTCACTATCATTACCAAACAAGGCAATGTGATCATAATTGAAAACAAAAGATCGACAAGGGTATTCACCTAAAACGCCCTTACGAACAGCACCACCATTTGAATAATGTGCACAATGCACATCATGATACACTCCATAAATGGCATTTTCATAATTATATGGATGACCTTGGGTCTGGTTTCCAGAAATATTGGTATATGGTGGATTTGCCGGGGGTGTACCGTACTTCCAATTACAAGATCCTGATCTTGGTTCTAAAGATATTATGGCATTTGTTCCTGGATAAACCGTAGTATAATTATTACCAAAAAATGAAAAAGTAAATCCTAATGACACTTGTGCCAACCAGCTATCATCATCATTAGCGTTGCAAGATGTACCCGCCGTGAAAGGATATGGCGGATTAAATGGTATGGATTTCACCGTATAGTCGTTAGTATATCTTCCGGTAGCGGTCACCTTAGCCGACAAAATGATAGGCACCCCGCATGTATGGTATAACGTATCTGGCAAGTCTTCTCCCAACTCATTTTGACTCACAACACTGGGGCAGGCCGAACCATCGGGGCTTTCAAAAAGCTCAGTAACGCAGCTCACCGTGGCCTCCCAACCTGGCTTGTTCATATCACCGGCAGCACTCACATATTCAACTGTCAAGGTGTTTCCGGAAGAAAACAACACAGGTGGTTTTCCCGTAGGCCCCACGGTAGTGGAATGCCACTGACCTATCAAACGTTTATTGGGATCATAATACTGCCCATCGTAAATCTTCATCACACCAGCCACATTGAAAGATTGGAATTCCAGTTTCACATGAGATACAGGCGATTGAAGCTCACACCATACAGTTCCGGTATTGGTTGTCATATTCCCTGGGCCACCTGAATCATAGAACTTGAAATTACAAGATGTCATGGTGAGCCCTTGATTATCAGAATTAAGCCAAAGTTGATCGGGATTAGCCGGAGTCACATAAGCGCGTGCCACCCAACCCGACTTCAAGATGCCATAATCATGAATACTGTCGGAATGAAAGACAAAGGTAAGATAGCCTGAGACCGTGGAAACCTCCTCGGGAGAATTTACGGAGTTGTAGAAGCCAATCAAATGGTTCGGGTCGCACGTCTGACTGTCGAAAACATACAAAGTATCGCCATAACCCATGGCAAAATCATCAAAAATCACGCTCAGCGTGCCTTGGCCTGACATGGAATTGCGCATCGTAAGCGTGTCACGAATGCCAAGACCGAAATCCCCATTCTGTCCACCGGGATCATAAAAAGCTCGACTATCCTCTGTAATACCCTGCACCACCGAGGTGTTGGTCATGATAATATCCTGAGCAAATAAAGCGTTTACGTTAACAGACAGGAAAACGAACAGAAAAAAAGCGATCCTTTTCATCTCGAGTGGGGGAAATGGGAATATTACATAATCATTATCGTATCAGCACGACACTACCCGTACGAACCTCCAAATCGTTTTTGTTGACTTGTTCAACTTTGGTATTACGGCGTAATTTGTACTTGATGACATAGGAATACACGCCAGCGGGGCAAAGCACTCCATTCTTATCCTTCCCGTCCCAGTATGCGGTCGGGTTGTAGGTCTTGAACAGCACATTCCCATATCGGTCGCAAATCATCATGAAAAATGTGGCGAAAGTTTCTTCCGGCGTCAGTTCATATTTCAGCATAAAATACTCATTCACACCATCGTTATTGGGAGTAAACGCATTAGGGACATAGAACGGCATAGTATCAGCCACCATCACATTCACATATTGCGCACTACCGAAGTCCACATCATGAGCGGAAACTTCTGCAAAAGACCCTAACAACAGGGTTACCGCAACGGTCAAAAAAGATATACTATTTCTCATTTTATATGCTATATAAATTTAATAACGAACTATCACATTAAATGTTGCAAAAATATACAATTTTTCAGTTTGACAATGCATCTGTCACAATTTCAGCCGCTTTGGCGGAAGCGGAGCCGTCGCCCAAGAGCGTGACCAGCTGCTTGTAATCCGCTTTCATGGCGGCAATATACGACTCATCCTCGGTGATAAGCTGGAGCTCTTTCTGCAAGTGCGGGGTGTCATAATCGTGCTGTATCAATTCCGCCACCACCGGTTTGTCCATAATCAAATTCACCAAAGAAATATACTTAATACCCGTAATCAACTGTTTGGCAATAAGATACGACAATTCATTACCCGCATAGCACACCACTTCCGGGGTGCCGATCATAGCGGTTTCCAGCGTAGCAGTACCCGAGGCCACAATGGCGGCCTTCGCATTAGCCAACATCGGATAGGCGTTGCCTTTCACTTTTTTTACGGAATACTTCTTCAGATACTTGTCATACAGTTCCGCCGGTTGCCAATCCACCACGGAAACCACAAACTGATACTGTGGAAACAGGGGGATCATCTTGAGCATTTGCGGAAGAATGGCGGTAATCTCCTGTTTGCGGCTCCCAGGCAACAGGGCAATAATCTCGCGGTCGTCCAACTCATACTGTTCACGAAAACGAAGCACCTCTTCGGATTGGTGCAAATCGCAGTTTACCGCATCCAACAGCGGATGCCCCACATAATGCACTTTCATGCCGTTTTTGGCATAAAATTCCTCCTCAAAAGGCAAAATCACCATCATTTCATCCACATATTTCTTGATTTTCTTGATTCTGCCCTTCTTCCATGCCCAAATCTGCGGAGAGATGTAATAGATGACCTTGAAGCCCTGCTCTTTGGCGAATTTGGCCATGCGGAGGTTGAATCCCGGATAATCCACCAGAATGACAGCATCTGGCTCATACAGCAAAATGTCGGTCTGGCAGATCTTGAAATTGCGGAGAATCTCATTCAGGTGGGTAATCACCTCAAAGAAACCCATGAAAGCCAGTTCCTTATAATGTTTTACGATATCGCCGCCCGCCTGCTCCATAAGGTCGCCGCCCCAACAACGGAAATCCGCCTGCGGGTCGCGTTCCTT
>DGGS01000136.1 GCA_002392325.1 Bacteroidales bacterium UBA3868 | reverse complement strand
GCACCCACGATCTTGGGGTGGCAGTGACCTTGGTTCACTGCGGAATAGGCGGAAAGAAAGTCGTAGTATTTCTTGCCTTCCACGTCCCATACGAACGGGCCCTTGCCGCGTGCGATGACCACGTCTAACGGATGATAGTTATGGGCGCCGTATTTGGCTTCCATTTCAATAGCCTGCTGGCTGGATGTAATTTTTTCTACCATAATCGTAATTGTTGATTTTTAATATGTTAATGTTAATCTTGCTAACTTGTAAAACGGGTGCAAATATAGAAAAAAATCATAATAAAAAAACACTCCTGAAAAGCCATAGGGATTTTTTTGTATCTTTGCCCGCTTTAATTAAAATACGATAATTATGAGAAAAAGTGTATTCATTCTCGCAGCGGTTGCCGTATTGGCAATGTGTTTCTCTTCATGCAAACCGGATGATGAAATCTATAATCCCAAATGTAAGATCAGCAAAATTTGGTATTACAGCAACAGCGACTGGGACCATCCCGATGTGACGTTCCTGTATGGCAAGAAAGGCGTTCTGGACAGCATTCGTCTGGACTCCACCACCACTTTCTCTTTCGAGTATAACAAAGACAAGACCGTTTCCAAGATTGTGAACGCCCAACCCGATTATACGGAGGTGATAGACATCACCTATACGGACCGGCTGGTGGACAAGATGGTGTACAAGGTGGATGATGTGGTCCGCAAGGAAATTAAGTTCACCCGTGATGAGGAAAGCACCCGCATTACGAATGTTGAGGAGACCTACGACAAAGAGTTCTATGAGAGTTTCCTTTACCAAAAACGCAGCAAACTGTACAACACTTTTCTCGGAAATGCTGATGAGGTGCATGACTGGATGCAACGCGTGAACACCAAGGATCTTCGGGTGCGCTGCAATAAGACTGTGGAATACGATCCCGGCAAAAAAGAGAAATATGAGGATATCGCCAAAATAGTTGAGAGTTATCCGGACTTGAACCAGGAAGTTGTCCGTGAGTTCACCTACGATGCGGAAACATACAATCCCTATTACGGGCTCCAGTATGCCTACGCAGATCTTTCAGGTTATCATATCCATAATGTGCTGAGAGAGGAACAAGTGGTGAGAACCAATGGAATCCAAACCAGAAATGTGGTGTACACCTATAATTATTCCGGTGAGAATTTCATCAACAACAAGAAATATCCGCGACAGTTCACCAGAACGTCAAGTGAAAATAACATCCCAAGAAACATTTACATTCTGTATGTAAAATAAACCGTAAGCGATGAAGTTCCACGAGGCCGGGAAGGTCAGTATTTCGGTTTGCATAATGTTTATCGCCGCACTCACCGTGTGCTATATCCTGTTTATGGCCAACTTGTGGTGGGTGAACCTGATATTCTATGCGGTCATGCTGGTCGTGGCAGCTATCGTCATCCGTTTCTTCCGTGTCCCATACCGGATCATCAACAAGGTGGAGAATGGGGTTCTCGCTCCCGCCGACGGCACCATCGTGTCCGTAGGTCCTGCCTTTGAGTATGAGTATTTCAAGGATGAGCGCATCAAGGTGTCCATTTTCATGTCCATCAACAATGTGCATGTGAACAGCTATCCTATTGACGGAAATATTGAATACATTGCCTACCATCCCGGTAAATATCTGTTGGCCAAACGCCCCAAATCATCGGTGGATAATGAGCATAACACAATTGTGGTATCGAAGAACGAGCATGAGAAGGTGCTGTTCCGCCAAATCGCAGGTTTCGTGGCACGGCGCATCATCAGTTACCCGGAGGTTGGCGACACGGTCGCGCAAGGCGATGAGGTCGGCATGATCAAGTTCGGTTCCCGCGTGGATGTGTTCCTCCCGCTCGACACCCAGGTGGTCGTGAAAAAAGGCGATAAGGTGGTGTCGAAGAAAACCGTATTGGCCTACTTTTAGCGCATTATGAAACTGAGTGTCGTCATAGTCAACTATAATGTCGAGCATTTTCTGGAGCAGGCATTGAACTCCGTGTTCAAGGCCCTTCGGAATGTGGAGGGCGAGGTCTTTGTCGTGGACAACAACTCCGCCGACGGCTCGCTGGCTATGCTGGAAGCCAAGTTCCCCCAAGTGCATGTTATCGCCAACAAGGAGAATGTGGGCTTTGCCAAGGCCAACAACCAGGCCATCCGCATCTCACAGGGCGAGTATGTGCTGCTTCTTAACCCCGACACCGTGGTGGAGGAAGACACCTTCGAAAAGTGCATCCGCTTTATGGATGAGACTCCCGATGCGGGCGGCCTCGGTGTGAAGATGGTGAACGGCAAGGGCGAGTTCCTGCCCGAGTCCAAACGCGGTATCCCGCTGCCCTCCGTGGCGTTTTACAAACTGTTCGGACTCTCCAAACTTTTCCCCAATTCCCATAAGTTCGGTTCCTACCACCTTACCTATCTCAGCAACGATGAGATTCACTCCGTGGAGGTGCTCGCCGGCGCATTCATGATGCTCCGCAAAAGCGTGCTCGACCAGATTGGGCTGCTGGATGAGGATTATTTCATGTACGGTGAGGACATCGACCTCTCATACCGCATTCTCAAAGGCGGTTACAAGAACTATTATTTTCCGGAAACACGCATCATCCACTACAAGGGCGAGAGCACCAAGACGGGAAGTTTGAACTATGTGCATGTCTTTTACAAGGCCATGCAGATTTTTGCCAAGAAACATTTCTCGCAGAAAAACGCAAAACTATATAATGTGTTGATTAACTGCGCTATATGGTTCCGGGCCTCGTTGGCGGCACTCAAACGCATCGCCTGTGCCCTGTTTCTGCCGTTTATTGATTTCATCTTCATCTATGCCGGCATGTTCCTGCTCTCGCGCTACTGGGACCTGAACATCCTTGCGGCCAGGAACAGCTCATTTCCAAAGCATTACTACCTGCTCATTATTCCAATCTATATTCTGGTGTGGCTGGTGTCCATCGCCTGTTGTAAAGGATACCGGAAACCGATACGGCTCAGCAAGGTGAACAAGGGCATCCTGATTGGCACGGTAGCCATTTTATTGGTGTATGCGTTATTGCCGGAAACCTTGCGTTTTTCCCGTGCGGTGGTGCTACTGGGCTCTATGTGGACGGTCATCATCGTGAACCTGATCCGTTACATTATAGGCAAGTTGCACCGTAACGGCAGCGCGTTTGCCGGCCAGGACCGCCGCAGAATGGCGGTGGTTGGCGCTCCCGACGAAGCCAAGCGTGTGCTGGACATGATGCGCATGACCGAGTCGAAATGCGAGTTTGCCGGTATTGTCACATTGGAGAAACAAACCGATGCGGAAGCCCCGTACATCGGTCATATTGAGCATGTTGCGGATTTGATTCCGCTATATCACCTCAATGAGATTGTCTTCTGCGCCCGCGACCTCACCTCAGAGCAGATCATTGATTGGATGGGGAAACTGCAGTCGTTCCAAGTGGAGTATAAAATTGCGCCGGAGAACGGCATGGCGATTATAGGCAGCAACTCCATCTTCTCCACAGAAGACATGTATGCCATTCCAGTGCATTCCATCGTGCAAAAGGAAAACCGTATCCGCAAACGGCTGTTCGATGTTTGTAGTGCGCTGGTTCTGCTGCTGTTACTGCCTCTTGACATCTGGTTTGTGCGGGAGAAAGGCGGTTTTGTGCGCAATATCTTCCAAGTACTGGCTGGCAAGAAGAGTTGGGTGGGATGCCAGTTGCAGAACCCGAAATACCTGCGTCCCGGTGTGCTTCACCCAGTGGACGCCTTCTCCAATCACACCTTCTCGGAAGAGATGATTGCCCTCGCTGACAGCTTATACACCCGTGACTATAAAGTGAAAGTGGATTTGATGACGATGCTGAAGGGATTTCGATGGCTGGGACGGTGAGAGATGTGAGACTTGAGACTTAAGATGTTAGACGTGAGACTTGGGATTTGGGATTTGAGATTGAAAAGAGATAATGATAAGTAAAACCAATAAACTATAAGACAATGAATTTTATTGAGCAAATTATTGAAGAAGACATTCAGAACCGGAAAAATGATGCGAAAGTACACACTCGTTTTCCTCCGGAGCCCAACGGATACCTACATATAGGCCACGCCAAGTCCATCTGTTTGAACTTCGGTATGGCGAAGAAATACAACGGAAAGTGCAATTTGCGCTTCGATGACACGAATCCGGTGAAAGAAGACACCGAATATGTGGATTCTATCCGTGAGGATATCAACTGGCTGGGTTTCCAATGGGCTGAAGAGCACTATGCCTCCGATTATTTTGACCAGCTTTATGTTTGGGCAGAACAGTTGATTTCGGAAGGGTTGGCATATGTGGACGACCAGACTCAAGAGGAGATTAGCAAGGGTAGGGGAGTGCCTACCGCACCGGGCGTGGAGAGTCCGTACCGCAACCGCACCGTGGAGGAGAACCTTGACCTGTTCCGCCGTATGCGCGCAGGCGAGTTTCCGGATGGCAGCCGTGTGCTGCGTGCTAAAATCGACATGGCGTCGCCCAACATGCACTTCCGCGACCCCATCATGTACCGCATCCTGCATGCCACGCATCATCGCACGGGCGACAAATGGTGTATCTATCCGATGTACGACTTCGCTCACGGTCAGAGTGACTCCATCGAGGGCATCACGCACTCCATCTGCAC